>CAVZHD010000002.1:0-299758 GCA_963775025.1 uncultured bacterium | reverse complement strand
CGGCGAGCGGGCATACCTCGATTCCCTGCAGTAAATCTCGAAAAAACGGTGTCCGAAATGCCATTATCATGGTATAATTTAGGTAATAGTAAATGGGGTTATGAGGCTTCATTATCTTCACGTAGTCATTCCGCAAGGAGAAACGGAGAATCCTAAAAAGGAAAACCTGTTTCAGCAGGTTTTGGTGAATCTCCATAATACTTTCAAGGATAAGACGGTGAGCCTGGAGTATTTTGGATTTGAGCAGTATTCCTACTGCTACCTTGTGGTTCCGGAAGAGATTCTGGAGACCGTGCAGGGACTTGTGTACTCCACGTTTCCTGATTGCGAGATCCACGAAACGGCTGATTACACATTGAAATTCCAACCGGAGAAACAGGCTTTTATGGGTACAACCCTGAAGCTTTCGTATTCCAACATCTACCCCTTTAAGGCCTACGACCAGTTTACCGAGGACAGCCAGTCCGGCCTTTTTTCCGTCATCTCAAAAGTTGAATCCAAAGAACAGGTTTGGGTACAGATCGTGATTAATCCGAAAAATGAGACCGCTCTTTACCACTTCCGCCGAAGTCTTGCCATGAAGCTTGCCCGCTTGCGACAATTCTTTCATATACGCGACAGATTCAGGGCCAAAGGCGAACAATCTATCAAAAAAAGAAGAAAGCAGATGGCTGAGGAAAAGTATGGATTTGAGCCTTTTGACACCGTTGTACGTTGCGCTTATATCGCAAAAGATCTACCTACCGCCAAGCGAAAGCTTGGAGCGATAGCAAACAGTTTTTATCAGTTTAATATTACTGATGTTCAGGAATTTGCGGCCACTCGCCCGACAAATTCCGCAGGTTTTTTGCATAAATACAAGAGCCGATCACTTGCTGACAGCGCTGTTTTTGACGTGAAGAGTATCGCTACGCTGTATCACTTCCCGAACGCGGACCACACGCCGCACATCGTGCATGTGCTTGCCAAGAAGGCGGAGCCGCCACAGGATCTGCCGAGGGAGGGAACTCCCGAGGTTTCGTTCTTTGGCGTGACGAACTACCATAATAACCATGTAAAATTTGGTATCACGCGTGAGGACAGGAGACGACATTTGTATCTGGTTGGTAAATCAGGCTCAGGTAAATCAAAGCTCATGGAACTGCTCATCAAGGAGGATCTGGATTCGGGCAGGGGCATCGGACTTCTTGATCCGCACGGCGACCTTGTGGATGCCGTGATGAGGTATGTTCCGAAACACAGGGTGAAAGATGTGATCGTTTTCGATCCCGCTGATATTGATTACCCCATCGCCTTCAACCCGCTTGAGTCGGTGGATGAGGCATACAAGATGCAACTCACCATTGGATTTATTGATATTTTCAAGAAACTCTTCGGATCCAACTGGTCCGACAGACTTGAGCATGTGCTTCGCTATACAACTCTCGCTCTTTTGGATAGTCCGAATACCACAGTGCTTTCGATCCTCAAGATGCTGACCGATAAAAATTACCGACAGAGAATTGTGTCGAGAATACAGGATAGCGTTGTGAAGAACTTCTGGGTTTCGGAGTTTGCCGCGTGGAGCGAAAAGTTTGATGCTGAGGCCATCACTCCCCTTTTGAATAAGGTCGGGCAGCTGGTTTCCACCAACATGATTCGAAACATTATCGGCCAACCGATAAACAAGTTTGATATTCAGGATATTATGGATAACCAGAAGATCCTGCTTATAAAAGTATCAAAGGGACTTTTGGGTGAGGAGAATTCCCAGATCTTGGGATCCATGATTATCACCAAAATGTATCAGGCCGCCATGAAACGCGCGGAGATCAAAGAGCAGGACCGTAAAGACTTCTATTTGTATGTTGATGAGTTTCAGAACTTCGCTACCGATACTTTTGCGGAAATACTTTCTGAAGCGCGCAAATATCACCTGTCACTTACCATTGCGCACCAGCACATGGGACAGCTTATTGAAAAAGTTCGAAAGAACGTTTTTGGTAACGTTGGCTCCATTGTGAGCTTCCGAGTGGGTTCCGATGACGCTGCTCATTTGGCACAGGAGTTTAATCCGGTGTTTACCGAAAGGGATATCATCAACCTTGGTGTGAGAGATTTTTATGTGAAGATGTCCGTGAACGGTGAAACAAGAGAGGCATTCTCCGGAAGAACGCTCACCACCCCCGAAGTGAAAGAGCATTTTGCTAACGAGATTCTCGCAAACAGCCGGCAGAAATACTGCACTCCAAAGATTGAAGTTGAAAGAGTTTTGGGCAAGTGGGATGAGGCCGGTGAGTTTGATGAAGGCAATCTCGCACCGGACTACGAACAGCCATTTGAGGAGCCGATCATTTAGATATTATCTAATCAATAATATCTTCATATAAATCTCGCCAGTCGGGATTTGTTTCTTCGATTAATTTTAATTTCCATTCTCTGCTCCATTTTTTCAATTGTTTTTCTCTTTTTAGAGCACCGTCTTGGTCACCACCATGCTCAAAATACACCAGGTCATGCACTCCATATCTTTTCGTGAACCCGTCAGCGAGGTCGTTCTTGTGCTCATATACTCGTCTTACGAGATCTAAAGTGGAACCAATGTATAATGTTCCATTTCTTTTGCTAGCCATGATGTAAACACTGTAATCCATGCGACAAATTATGTACTTGAAGTATTTCGATGGCTTTTTGTTTTGTAAAGATAGTAAATTTATGTGTTTCATGAAATCCCAAAAAAACCATCCCCCTGCTTAATTGCCCATCCTCACGAAAGTGGGGATCCAGAGCGAGTGTACTTCAGAACTGGACCCCCGATCAGGTCGGGGGTGGGATACTTAAGGGGAGGTCGGGGGTGGGAATATACTTAAATGCCCATCCTCACGAAAGTGGGGATCCAGAGCTTAAGTACTTCAGGACTGGACCCCCGATCAGGTCGGGGGTGGGATATTAGAGGAATGTCGGGGGTGGGATCTTAAGGGGAGGTCGGGGGTGGGAATATACTCAAACGCCCATCCTCACGAAAGTGGGGATCCAGAGCTTAAGTACTTCAGGACTGGACCCCCGATCAGGTCGGGGGTGGGATATTAGAGGAATGTCGGGGGTGGGATCTTAAGGGGAGGTCGGGGGTGGGAATATTCTTAATTGCCCATCCTCACGAAAGTGGGGATCCAGAGCTGAAATACTGTGAATCTGAGACTAAATTCCCACCTTCTCACGCACTTTCTTTAGCATCTTGTCGGCGACGGCGCGCGCTTTTGACGCGCCTTTTTTACGGATAGCGTCCACGTGATCGATGTTCTTTTTCAGAGAGTCTCTTTTTGTTCTCGCTTCTGCGAAGTACTCCCACATGATCTCGAAGAGTTTTTTCTTCATGTCGCCGTAACCAATGCCGCCCTTCAAAAATTTCTTGCCGTATTCGCTTCCCGGATCGAAGAGATTGAGCCAGACGTAGAGCGGATGATCTTTTTCCTTCGGTTCGTCCACAGATTTTGAGTCGGTGATGAAACCCATCACCTTTTTCTGTATCTCTTTTTCGTTGCCGAAAATAGGAACTGAATTTCCATAGCTCTTGCTCATCTTTTGTCCGTCCGTCCCCGGAAGGACGGCTATTTCCGCCGGAATTTCCGGCTCCGGAAGTGTGAACGTATCTCCGAAAGTACTGTTGAACTTCTGCGCTATGTCGCGGGCGACCTCCACATGCTGCTTTTGATCTTTTCCGACCGGGACAATATCCGCATTCATCATGAGGATATCCGCGGCCATAAGGACGGGATATGCGAACAGACCGTGTGTCGGGGTAATCCCTTTTGCTGTTTTATCTTTGAAGCTGTGACACCTCTCCAAAAGCCCTATAGGAGTTACGCAGGAAAGAATCCAAGTAAGTTCCTGCACTTCGGGGATATCGGACTGCACCCAGAAAGTGCACTTGTCGGGATCAAGCCCGAGCGCCACGAAGTCAATGATGGCTTCGAGCGTGTTTGCGTGAAGAAGTTTGGCATCCTGCACCGTTGTCAGGGCGTGATAATTCACGATAAACGCGAAAAGATCTGATGATTTCTGATACTCCACCATTCGCTTCATCATACCAAAGTAGTTGCCGATATGCAGGGTTCCTGATGGCTGTATTCCGGAGAGTACTCGTTTCATGTGAGAAAATTACAAATTGAGGGCTGTACGTTTTTGTAGGTATTTTTTCGTGACTATCTTACAATATGCTCAGTTCTTGCGAAAGCCATGGTTTCACATCTTCCCGTTAACGTTACAAAACTCTGCAAACTTCTTACCGAAGAAGGGTTTGTTGCGTATATTGCCGGAGGCGCCGTGCGCGATATGCTCCTGAAAAAAGAACCGCAGGATTATGACATTGCTACGGACGCGAAACCTGCTGAAATTTTGCGTGTCCTGAAAGAGGCTGGCATTAAGGCTGTAGGCACCCATGCCAAGTTTGGCACGGTCATTGCTATTCCCGCACCTAAAGAAACATATGAGATCACCACCTTCCGAACGGAGGGGCCATATAGTGATGGTAGGCGCCCAGACAGCGTGGCTTTTACAGATATGGATCAGGATGCCAAACGCAGAGATTTTACGGTGAACGGACTTTTCTTTGATCCGTTTGATCAAAAGATTATTGACGTTGTCGGAGGAAAGGTCGACGTATCACACAGGGTTCTTCGTTTTATCGGCAACCCTGAGGAAAGAATTCAGGAAGATCACTTACGAATTCTCCGTTTTGTCCGCTTCCTGCACACTCTTGGGTTTAAGGCGGATCCGGAAAGTGAACGCTCCGTAAAAGAGTTCGCTTCACTTATCATATCGGTTTCCGGTGAGCGAATCCGGGATGAGATGAACAAAGCTTTTTCTGTTAAAAATCCTGCCGGATTTATTCGCCTGCTCGATGCGTACGGACTTCTGTCCATACTCCTTCCTGAAGTGAAAGCCTTACAGGGCGTTGTTCAGGGAAAAAAGTATCATAGCGAAGGTGATGCGTTTGCGCACACGCTTCTGGCACTTAAGCAGCTTCCGCCGGATACTTCCAAAGAGCTCATTTGGGCTACTCTCATGCACGATCTCGGAAAAAAACAGACACAGAGGGTGCACGGAGAGGCGGTATCTTTTTATAAACATGAAAAGTACTCCACGAAACTTGCGGAAGGTATCATGAAGCAATTTCACTTCCCGAAAGCCTTTATAAAGGCGGTCTCCTTTGCCATTTCCAAGCACATGATGCTCCATAAGCTTGAGGAGATGCGCGAAGGTAAACGGGTGCAACTCGTAAAAAATGAACATTTTCCCCTCCTTTTTTCCGTGTTTCAGGCTGATATGGCGGCGAGCGTTCCCGGTGATCCGACACGGCGGGAGGAGGATAAAAAAAAGGTGGATTCTGTTCGTGAAATATACGAGAGGGAAAAGGAAAACAAGTATCCACCACTCATTTCCGGACGGGATTTGATCAAGCTTGGATTACAACCCGGTCCGCAGTTTTCCCGCATCTTGGATCACATTTCCTCCCTTCAATTGGAGAAAAGAATTTCCACGAAAATTGAGGCAATTGCGATCGTAAAATCATTGTTTTTGAGCAAAAAGAAGAAGAAATAACCTGAAATTCACCTCATTTCCCCGTGCGGATCTTAAGATTTTTCGGTATAATGGGGTGAAGTAACATATTTCCCATGAAGGAGTTATTCCATCCCGATGATATGGACACCAATATTCCCAAGGGGGCCATTGAGTTCTTTTTTGAGAATTGCAAATATGTAATTCCCGCTTCGTGTATCGAGAAAGATGCCGCTAAAAGCGGCGGGCCCGGAGGTCAGCACGTGAATAAGACTGAGTCAAAAGCCATCTTGCGAATCGACACGAACAGCCCGAACTTCCCGTGGGAACTTCGCGAGAGACTTGTAAGAAACCCGAAATTTTTGGAAAAATTTCCGGACGGCGTTATCCATTTCGAGTCCAGCGAGGAACGAAGCTGGCATCAAAATCTCGATACCTGTGTCATCAAGTTTCGTCTGCTTGTTGCAAAGCTTTTGACGACTCCGAAGGAGCGTAAGGCCACAAAACCACCGCATCTCACAAAGAAAGGAAAGGTCCGAAAAGCGAAACAGGATAGGGCAGAGAGGAAGAGGCAGGGAGGGAGGAGAGGAGGGAGGAATTGGGAAACGGAGTAACTGAAGTTCGAAATTTTCAACACTGGATTTTCAACTTGGTAACCGGGGGGAGGACGGGACGAGCGGAGGGATACTCCTGCCGCTCTTACTAGTCGCGCATTAATGCTTCTCGGTTTTTTCTAAAAATCCTCTTGCTATATTCCCATTTACCATTACAATGCCCCCCTCTTAATTAGAGTAGCTTCACCTGCTATAGCTCTAATGAAGAGTTAAAGGCCTCCTTTGCGGTATACTTCTTCCAGCATTCGCATCAGGACATGTTCCTGAATTAGAGAAGTTATCCCAAAAAAAGGAGGTCCTTTTTTAAGGGAGCGGGGAAGATTCGAAAGATTGTCACCGCCATGCGGGATCCCGTCTACTCTAAATTAGAGAATGATGTAGCAGGAAAAATTCTAAAAATTGTGGTCCGCCAGAAATACTGAATAACTGTGATGCTGTAATTTTTGAATCTTGAATCTTGAATTTTTGAATTATTCAAGAAAAACAGTGTTTCTGTTTTTCCGTATTGGTGCCGAAGGCGGGACTCTCACCGTTGTCACTAACTACGGGTGCTTCATCACACCTGATACTTTTCTCTAGCTCCCAACTTTGTACCACTCGACTTTTCTCTGCACACTGCGGGTTCTCGCCCACCTTCAAGAAAAACAGTGTTTCTGTTTTTCCGTATTGGTGCCGAAGGCGGGACTCGAACCCGCACTCCCTTGCGGAAACATGGCCCTGAACCATGCGCGTCTACCAATTCCGCCACTTCGGCACGCTGTTCTCCCGTTTAGTATATTCTGAAATTCTTGGACTCGTCCTTCGAAGCTCTCCGAAGCTTTCCGGAGTTTTAACGAAGGAAAGCGTAGGAGAGCGAAGAAGGATGGTCGGAGTGGCGGGACTTGAACCCGCGACCTCAGCACCCCATGCTAGCGCGCTAGCCAACTACGCTACACCCCGACAAAACCGTGATTTCAGTATATCCGCGTAGCTGCTAGCCCCCGCCATAGCGGGTTCGCCTTCGCCAAACTACGCTACACCCCGACGGCAATTTCTTACCACCTTTTACGGTGATGAAGCAATATGTCTCCCTTATCTTTTTTATCTAGCCATGCTCCATTCACATCTCTTTTCCGGCGAGCATCGGAATGATTGTATCCGAAGCTACAGTGATTTTTTCCGGTGACTTGGATGCAGTTTTTACAAGTGTTATCGTTTCCTGATTGAGCGAAAGTCCGTAGAAATTCGCTCCGTTTCTGCTCAAAAAATTCTCAAGGTTTACAAGTTCTTTTCCGTTCCACTTTCCCTCTGAATCGAAAACCTGCGCATAGCAGGGAAGCGCTATTGGGGCGCTGAAGATTCCTGCCGCGGGGCTTCCCCCGCTTTTCTTACTGAGAAGATGCGGAGCGCTGTCGGTTCCCGCAAAGAATTTTGGGTTACCGCTGGTCGCGGCTTTCACTACCGCTTTTCTGTCTTCTTCCGATTTCAGAATGGGCTTGCAGAAAAGATGCGGATTTTTTTCAGGAGAAATGAGATCTTTATCTGTAAACATCATGTGGTGAACGGTGCATGTCGCCGCCACGTTTTTTGGGGACTGCGTGACAAAGTCCACGCCCTCTTTTGTTGAAACGTGTTCAAGCACGATCTTGAGTTCAGAAAATCTGGCGACGAGAGAAGTGAGATGCTTATCGATAAAAACTTTTTCTCTGTCCTTTGGGTCGACGTTTTCATCCGCGACTTCGCCGTGGATCAGAAGCGCGAGTCCAAGTTTTTCCATTGTTTCCAGAGCCTGAAAAACATTTTCGGCCGACTTTACTCCGCTTTCGGAGTTCGTTGTCGCCCCTGCGGGATAGTATTTACAGCCTACGATACTTCCTGATTCTTTAGCCTTTTTGAGTTCTTCAACCGAAGTATTTTCGGTGAGGTACATGGTAAGAAGCGGTGTAAACGCTTCTTTTTTTACCGCGTTTTTGATTCTTTCCCCGTAGGCGAGCGCCTGCGCTACCGTAGTTACGGGGGGAACGAGGTTTGGCATAACGATGGCTCTGCGGAACATCGTCGCTGTAAACGGCGCAACAAAAGACAGCACTTCACCGTCCCTTACGTGAACATGCATGTCGTCCGGTTTGCGGATCTTTATTCGTGCTTCCTTTGGAGCCCTTGTACCGTCCGTCATTTTTCCATTTAAGATTCAATTTCCTTACCACCCTCTTCCTCTTCTTTTCGACCATAATCTTCGCCGTAGCTTGTTTCACTGCTTAGGAAGTCCTCACCATAAATACTGTATGTCCACTGATACACCATCTCTCCTGAGCAGTGCCAGAATGCAAATAGCCCCCAAGTAAGCGGCATAATAAGAAATGCCAGCTGCGAGCTCGTCTGCACGTTTACCCCCATGGCGAGAGAGAAGATAACGGTTGTAACGATGGCGATAATAATTGCGTAGAGAGACAGGATAAGATGCTTACTCTTCGCAAGCGTCTCCATGGTGAGTACTGAGCATGTGACACTGAGGATAACCTGCAGGCCGACGATAAATGCAATGTTCTGGATATTTTGCGCCGAAACCATGAGGTAGAGAGGAAATGTGAATACGGCGATCACAATGTTCATCACGAAGACCTGAACGAGGCTTGAAAAGAGCCTCGTAAATTTCTCACGGTTAAGATATGTGAGAAATGTTACTGTGATAAGATCGGCCACGAGAAGAGCGATGAAAGCGAGTGCGATGACAAAGAAGATAAACAGCGGATGTACTCCGCCGTCTCCGGTTTCACCGACAATGGGCTGCACAAGAGAGCTGGAAAGCAAAACTCCGAGAAGAATCACGACGGACCCGAATCCTCCGCCAATAACGCCAGCAAGCGTTCGGAAAATAAGAGACGAAAGAGGGATCTTTGGTTCGGTAGGAAAGTTGTACATAGGGAGGGTTTAGTCCTTAAGTTTGGAAACTCCGAACGGTTTTCTTTGACCTTATTTTTTTTGACCTAAGATGCTGGAAAACGGGGGTTTCTTGCGCCAAAGCTTATCGTAAAAAAGCACCAAAAGCAAGCATCCCACCACGATTACGGTGTCCGCTATATTGAAATTCGGCCACCAGCCGATTCGGATAAAATCCACTACTGCCCCTAAGCGAATTCTGTCTAAAATATTTCCCATCGCCCCTCCCGCAATCATCCCGATAACGAGAGCGGACATCCAGTTTGGTCTGCATCTCTTTATCGCTATCGTTAGAAAAACCACCAGAATAGTTCCCGCAACAATAAGTGCCGGGAACCCTTTTAACGGCAGAGAAAAAGCAACTGCCCTGTTGAGTGTAAGCTCAAAGCCGATATGGTCTACAAGCCAGATCGGCTCCGAAAGCATGAGTAAAGCAATATACTTCGTAAGCTGATCACAGATGACGCTTAAGGAAATGACAACAGCAATTTTCATGAAAGGGTTTTTTTATTTCGCCATTTACCAGTATTCTTATACATGAGAAAAGTTTTTTTGAAAGATATATGCGAGGAAGATCCATTGATTACGTTCTGGCTTTTACAGTGCTCGGTCTCTGTATTTTTGGCCTTATCATGATCTCCTCCGTCAGCGTTTATGAGTCGTTTAACACCGTGGGGACAAACGACTTCTATTTCTGGCGACATTTTCGCAATCTTCTTTTTGGTGTGGTTCTCTTTTTTTCCGGGCTTCTTATCCCCTATCGCTTCTGGCAAAAAATATCCCTGACACTTCTTATTGTCAGCATTTTTCTTTTGTCGCTGGTTTTCACCAGCGCCGGTGCGGATTATGGAACTTCGCGCAGCTGGCTTAATGTGAGTTTTCTCCCATCGCTTCAGCCGGTTGAGTTTGCGAAACTGGCACTTGTCTGCTACTTCGCCCACTGGCTCGAAAAAAGACGACACGAGGTCCGAACCTTCCATTACGGATTCCTCCCTTTTTCCATCATTCTCGCAACATTTGTAATGCTTCTTGCACTGCAGCCTGACTTCGGATCGATTCTTGTGGTGACGGTCACTGCGGTTTCAATCTTCTATGCAGCCAATGGTAATTTACTCCACCTTGTTGGTGGCGGAGCGCTGGCGAGTTTTCTTGGAATGTTTGTTATCCTCAATCAGCAATACGTTTACAATCGTTTCGCGGCATTCTTTAATCCGAATATTGACCCCTTAGGAATCGGCTACCAGATCAAAAATGCTCTGATAGCCATAGGAAGCGGCGGACTTTTTGGTGTGGGATTCGGAAGATCCATTCAAAAAAGCGGCTATCTTCCCGAGGTTCAGGCTGACGCCATTTTTTCCGCCATTGCGGAGGAGCTTGGATTTGTCCGCGTTCTTGTTCTTATCGGCGCATTTCTTCTGATCGCGTATCGCGGTTACAACATAGCTGAGCGGACACAGGATAAATTCGCCAAGCTTATGGTTGTCGGCATAGTTACATGGATTACGGCACAAGCATTTATTAACATTGGGGTAAATCTTGCACTTCTGCCGAACACGGGAATCACACTTCCCTTCATCAGTTACGGAGGCTCATCTTTAGCCACGTCTCTTTTAGCTATCGGCATTGTGCTGAATATTTCCCGCGGTGCACAGCCATCTGACGGCACCCAAAGGCGAACACTTCGAAACCGCCGATCCGATGTTTCACGACCACGTGTGCGCTCCACGCTTTCCTACTAGATCCGATTCTTTTTCAGCGCTTCGTCGATAGCAAGATTTGCAAGTTTGTCGGCCTCTTCGTTTTTTTCGCGGGGAATATAAAAAAACTGCGTCGGCGGAAGTTCAAACACCAGCCTTCTTACCTTTTCGTGCAGTTCCGCAAGAACCTTGTTTTTCACCTTAAAATTTCCGTTCACCTGCTCCACAATAAGTTTCGAATCGGCATAACATCTTATGCTCTCAATCTTTCCCTTTTTCTTTTTCACCGCTTCGAGACCGGCCAGTAATGCGCTGTATTCAGCAACGTTGTTGGTTGTTTTGCCGAGATATTTCTTATGCTTTTCCAAAATTCTCCCCTCCTCGTCGGCAAGCACAACGCCACAGCCCGCATGGCCGGGATTTGAGCGTGAAGCACCGTCTGTGAAGATAAGAATGATCATATGCTATGTATACATCAGTCCCGCTTCTCTTGAAAAGATATAAAAAAACAAAAAGGCTTTTCAAAAGGGCATTCCTTCTGTAGTATCCGCCCGCCTCTTTGAAAGATTTTTTCTCTTTCAAGGGGGCCATTCACTCGAGGCGAAGGATGAGCTTTCTTTAGTGTCGTACTCCTATTTTTTCTTTTGCCACTTCCCGTTCTCCGATCTCCTCATTTTTCGCTTCGAGTTTATATACGGCGCCGAGCTTACCCTCGGCGCCTCCTCTTTTAGAGGCGTCTTGACGCTTGATTTTTTGAAACTGATATCCTTCCCTAGGATTGGCAACGATCCTGCTCCATCGAACGGGCAGGATTTATTTGTTTGACAAACCTTTATCCTTGCTTATACTGGCGCAGTCAGAGACAGCGGGTTGCCGTTCGAGTTCTTCGAGACTGGCGGCTATAAATTCCTGCCGAGACATACAGATTCGCGACGCGCCGGGGTTTACCCTGGCAAATGTATGTTTCCTCTGACATCAGAGGTTTTTTATTATCTACTATGGCCACGTCCAAATCGCAAAAGGCGGAGATCCTCAAGAAGCTTTCGGATGACTTCAAGGCCGCAAAGACTATCGTCTTTGCAAGCTATGCAGGTCTTCCCGTAAAGGAGTTTGAGTCTCTTCGTCGCTCGCTTCGCAAGAACAACGTGGGATGCAGAGTCGCTAAAAAGACTCTCATGAATCTGGCCGCGAAAGAGGCCGGAATCAGCAACCTGGATGCGAAAGCATTCCAGGGATCCATTGTTGCCATGTTCTCTTTTGGAGATGAGATGATGGGTGCCAGAATCGCCCATAAGTTCGCAAAGGATCACGCAGTATTTGTGATCCGCGGCGGTATCGCCGACGGCGCCGTTCACGATGAACGGTATATTATTTCCTTGGCGCAATTGCCAACCAGGGAGGAGCTTCTTTCCAAGATGCTTGGAAGCCTCATGAGCCCGGTATCCGGTTTTCACAGGGTACTTCACGGGGTTCTTCGGGGTTTTTGCCAGGTTATCAAGGCTCTTTCGGAAAAGCAGGCATAATGTTTATTCGCTTATTTCTATTTTTTAATTTTTTTACTTATGTCAGACGCAGCAGTTAAGCTCTCCGACAAGTCACAGAAAATTCTTGATGAGGTAAAGAAGCTCACGGTTGTTGAGCTCGCCGAACTCGTTAAGGCTATGGAGGAAGAGTTTGGTGTTTCAGCAGCAGCTCCAGTTATGATGGGTGCTATGCCGGCAGGTGCAGCAGGCGCAGCAGCCGAGGAGAAGACGGAATTTACCGTTGAACTTACCAGCTCCGGCGCACAGAAGATCAATGTCATCAAGGTTGTTCGAGAACTTACCGGCCTTGGACTTAAGGAGGCTAAGGATCTTGTTGATGGCGCACCAAAGCCAGTAAAGGAGGGTGTAAAGAAAGAGGAAGCAGAGACCATGAAGAAGAAACTCGAGGAGGCCGGCGCTAAGGTTACCTTGAAATAGTTTGCACTGTTACAGTAAAAACCCTTCGCTTTCCGCGAAGGGTTTTTTGTTTGTTCAACTTCAAAAATTTGAGTTTACCCTCTGTCTTCGATATAGTTACCTTCAGATCCTTAATGTGTTTGCACTATGCCGAAACCTCAATGGGCGCGCCAGTTCATGAATCGCCAGTATCTCCAACTTGTTATCATCCTGTGTCTTGTCGGCATTCTTTCCTTTGGCGCCGTTGGTTTTGCGCATGAAGCAAAACAGAGGGAGAACGATTTTCAGAGAATTATCGATTTACAGACCATTCAGTCGGCATTGCAGGTTTTTTACAATGACTACGGAACCTATCCAAGCGCTATCGGACACAGCAAAAATAATGAGGGAAACACCATTCCGGGGCTTCGCTACGAGAGACAACAGAAAATGTTTCCTCAGATCAGCACGGAGGATGATGTGTCGATGCTCACCACACTCGTGTACGGAGGATATCTGAAAGAAGTCCCGCAAGATCCGGATCATACCGCGGGATCGCATTTTGTGTATGTGTATCATGTTGCCGGAGAAAAAACTCCGACCGGAAATATACCCAACCAGTATTATCAGCTTGCGGCGAAATTCTCTTCCGTTTCCCAGCGGGAAACCCGGGCCGCCCCGTCTTCCGACGGGGGTGACGACAAAGATGATAAGGGAAACGATGTGTATGAGCTCGGAAACTCCACCGGAAATATTACCGTAGGTCAGTCCGATTGGGAGCTTATGTTCTCTCAGGGGAATGTTAATCTCAACGCTGCGCGAAGAACATCCGTGCTGTCTGCTTTGGGCGGGACAATCCCAGGCAAGAAGCTTGATGGAAACACGCTGGAAGGCATTTACTGGTAATAGTGTTTCTTGTAGAATTTGTATCCAGACGATTTTCGTCTGGATTTTTCAAGCGTAACATTCGCTCCGACCGTTGACTAAAATTTTTCTTACTTTAGATTGATGGACTTTTCATTTGAAAATATGCGGATCCCTCTTGGTGAAGAGTTCCAGAATCTCGTGAAAAACGAGCCCGGAAGATTCCCCGAAAAGGTAATGTCCATGGTTTCATTCTCGGACGAGGTGAGATCGGAGGTTTTTCGCACCCTTTCAGTAAATCCGGATTTTGAAAAAAGGTTTAAAAATGAGGTGTCCAACCATTTCAAAAATGTGGTAGACAACAGGGATCCGTTTGACCCCACATCCCGCCTTACCTCCAATGAAAAGGAGGATTTAAAAATACGATTTGTTAATGATGAGCTTCTCCGCAGAATTCTTTTTCACGAGGCTGTCGACCCCATGGATGACATTGATATTGTGATGCTGATCGTAAATATGCTTACTCAGCAGGCACTTATGCAGGTTGACCGCGACAGGAATAACTTTCAGCCCGTTGAGGAAAAGATTATTCGGGATGACGGCGAAGATGTGGCCACTACCACCTCAGTAAATTTGCCGTTTGTCCGTGGCGGTTATATACGCTCGGAGCTTTCTACAATGTTTCAGGAGATGACCGAAATTTTTTCCACTCTCTCTATTGAAGATGCAGTTACTCGCGGATGTTTGTACTTTTACCTCCTCTCCGTACTTCACCCACAACACGATTTCAATGGCAGAATGATGCGTTATTACATTAACCATAAAATTCATAAATCGACATCTTCTGCGGTACATGACGGAAAAAGACTTACGCTCGGAAAAGGACCATTCGGAGATAAGGATGTACGATTTATTGAGGGGTTTATTAAACCCATCGATGAGAAGATGAGATTCCTCTTGTTTCAGGAGTTTCTACCGGAACTAAAAACGCACAGTCATGCAGCTTTCTTTGCGCAATATGCTCAGCCGCTCGTCATGCTTCATAGCTTTCAGCATACCGACCATTTTTTGGAACAACTTGCGACAAGTTCTAATATGCCCTCACCCGACCCGCAATGGATCATTGGAGATCCCATTGGTATTACGGATAAAGGTGTTCAATGGCTGTATGACGAGGAATCTGATGTTACGGATGTTGCCGAACTTTTTGGGGTAGATCCGAAAAGCAGTCGCCATGCATTGCTTAATGACAGTTCCCGAAGTCCTTTGTACACTTTGCGCTTCTATATGTGCCGCTATGGCATCAAGAATCTCTTCACCCCGGAACGGCTTAGGGAACAGCTTACAAAGATGTACCGTTTTGACGAGACGCCGCAGTATTTTCCAATGATCCGTAAAATTGTGAATGATGCTTTACAGCATATTCTTTCCAAGGCATCCCCCGTTTTTCGAAAGCTCTCCCTGCATCAAAACCCTTCCGAGGAAACGTTTTCCAGGTATCGTTATACTAATGCGTATGAAGAGATACATGGACAAAAAATCGATTTCACCTATATGGAGTTTATCGATATGATTCTCTACGGTCTTGAAAAGTATCGCGTCCCTGTTCAATTTTCTCCATTCATTGCTGAAGTCATTGAAAACGTCGCCAATAAAAAAGGAGCTAATCCGTTTTCTCCGGAAGCACGTCGTTGATTTTTTTCGTGTTTCGGGAAGAAGCTATCTCCCCTGGAGAGCTGAGGATATCTCAGCTTATGAAGTATGGGTGAGCGAAGTTATGTTACAGCAAACACAGGTAAGCAGAGTCATAGGCTACTATGAAAGATTTTTGAAAAGATTTCCGAACATCTTCGAGCTCGCAAAAACAAACTGGGAGGAGTTTTTGCCGTATTACTCGGGACTCGGATACTACAAAAGGGGCAGGAATATGCTGAAAACCGCCCAGGTGGTGGTACAAGATTTCGGCGGCGAGTTTCCCGGTGATTTTGACGCGCTCGTGAGTCTCCCGGGAGTTGGCGAGTACACGGCGAACGCCATTCTGGCGTTCGGTTTTAGAAAAAATGTGCTGGCATGGGATACGAATATGCGGAGAGTCTTCGGACGTTTTTTTTACGGAAGCAAAAAAAACGTTATTCAAAATTCAAGATTCTCATTCGAGTCTGAGCCTGAGGGCTCATCCCTCAGAGTCGAAGACAAAATTCAAGATTGCGATTTGGGAGAGCTTAGTGCTGCTACCATGGATTTCGCGAATCTTGTTTGTCTGAATAAACCACTCTGCAGCACATGCACTTTGCGAAAAAAATGCACATATTTTGCCACCGGAGGAACGCTGGAAGCATCCCCGCGGAGTACCAGAAGTGCTTTTCCGACCCGGGAAGCGCGAGTGCACCTGTGGCTTCATAAAGACCACAAAGAGTACTACTCCCCTAACCCGGATACACTTGAGTGCTTCACGCTACCGGCAGGCGTGAATACGAGGGATCAGATAAAAAAGTACTTTTTGAAAAAATACAGCCTCACGCTTTCCGTGAGGCCACCGCATAAAAAGACATTCGTCCGCAAGAAACCGGTTCTCTTCGTGAACGCGCAGATTTTGCTGGGGGAACATGAATTTGGGGTGTTCGAAAAAACTGCAATCATGAAAGATCTGTGAAAAAATGAAAAAATGTTCTTACGAACGTCTTCGCAATGGTGTTACATGCGGAGGCTGTATTTTTTGTGCCCTATGCGGTTGCCGTTTTGGAATTATTCACATGAAGGAATGTATTTTTTAACATTCTGCACGTATCACCGTGAGAATCTTTTTGGGGAAATTATTGATAATCACATGGTTCTGAATAAATACGGTTTTATTCTTGAGAGAATGTGGCGGGATCTTAAAAAACAGTATCATGAAATATCTCTTGATGCGTTCGTTGTCATGCCAAATCACTTTCACGGAATAATTTTTATCAAATCCGCAGAGGTAATTCACGAATTACCCCAAGAGAGCAGTTCTGGCGCAATTCGTGAATTGCGTCTGCCGGGGGAAAGGGGGGCTGAGATAATTCATGAATTACGTTCTATCAAATCCGCAGAGGTAATTCACGAATTACCCCAAGAGAGCAGTTCTGGCGCAATTCGTGAATTGCGTCTGCCGGGGGAAAGGGGGGCTGAGATAATTCATGAATTACCCTGGAACGGGCAAGAAATTAGACAGTGGGTGCTCACACGCAGAAAAATGCTGATTCCAAAAATTGTTGGGAGATTTAAAATGCGAACGGCAAAGATTATTAATAGCATCAGGCACACTCCTGGAACTCCTGTTTGGGCCTTTGGATATCATGATTGCATTCTAAGATCTCATGAGAACCTTCTCCATGTCCGGGAGTACATAACAAACAATCCTGCTAACTGGCTTTTTGATACAAAGAATAGGAAATGCGATATACTTTTGCCAGTTAACAGTTTGTATGAATGACAGCGTTTCAGAAATTCAGATTCCTGTTGGCAAGATTGTGCTTAAAGGTCTCCTCGGTGTTCCCGCGGGTTCCGAAGGCATTGTGCTCTTTGCGCATGGGAGCGGCTCCGGCCGCTTGAGCCCCAGAAATAATCAGGTGGCAAAGGTGCTTCGGGACGCAGGGATCGCTACGCTCCTTTTTGACCTGCTCACGGAGGAGGAAGAGGTTATCGATGACCAGACGGCGGAGCTTCGGTTTAATATCCCCTTCCTTGCGGAGAGGCTTCTTGCGGCAACGGAGTGGCTCAGCAAACAGAAGGAGACAAGGAATCTGAATATTGGATACTTTGGCGCGAGTACCGGCGCCGGGGCCGCGCTTCTCGCGGCTGCGAAACAGCCAAAGCTGATTCAGGCTGTCGTTTCACGCGGGGGCAGGCCGGATCTTGCGGAGGAGGCACTTCCTCTTGTGAAGGCTCCGACACTGCTCATTGTCGGCGGAGATGACGATATTGTGATCGGAATGAACGAAAGCGCGCTTAAGAAACTTACGTGCGTGAAAAAACTTGAGATTGTCCCGGGTGCAACGCATCTATTTGAGGAACCGGGAACTCTGGAGAAGGTTTGTGAACTCGCGAGAGGACTGGTTTCTTAAATACCTATCCTGACACATTCGTAATGGACTTTTCTCAGATACACCTCGATGACCATCAGGAGCTTGCGAGAATAATTGTGATGGAAGCGGTAAAGAAGGATCTTAAAGATCGGCGTGCTTTTCAGATTTTGACGAAATTCTTTTGTGAAGAAACATAAGGATGTGATTTTTCACAACCTGTATTTCATCAAGGCGTACCAGGATCTCGTTCGTGAGAAAAAGATCGCGCCGAATCAGCATTTTTTGGATCTCATTCAAAAGAGATCCGTGCGAACCATGAGCGGAGTTACTCCTGTGACCGTTCTTATGAAGCCATTCCCCTGCCCCGGCAAATGTATCTATTGCCCGACTGACGTGCGCATGCCCAAGAGTTACCTTCCGAGTCAGCCGGCGGCGCAGAGAGGATTTAGGCAGCAGTTTGATCCGTACACGCAGGTGTTCGCCAGACTCAAGGCGCTCCAGATGACCGGACATGAGATTTCTAAGGTGGAACTTCGCATTCTCGGAGGAACATTCAGCGCGTATCCCAAAAATTATCAAACGTGGTTTGTTAAGCGCTGTATCCTTGCCATGAATGAGTTTAAAAAACGGACGAAAGATGACCCCGAGGGGAAGAAGACATTTTTTGTAAAAAAGGTGGTGCATTCTCGTTACGGAACTGAAGTCATTAATATTCTCTCTTTACCGCCAATATCTCACAATTCTTCAGTTGATAATGTTATTCTCGCAAATGAATTATCTGAAATACGGTGCATTGGAATTAATATCGAAACACGACCGGATTTCATTACAAAGCTTGAAGTAAAGAGACTCAGGCGGCTTGGTGTAACCAAAGTGGAACTTGGCGTACAGTCGATTTACGATGATGTACTCACAAAAATCCGCCGCGGACACAAAGTTTCGGATGTAGTTCTGGCGACAGCTCTTTTGAAAGATGCCGGCTTCAAAGTTGGCTATCACATGATGCCAAATCTTTTGGGGTCGAGTCCGAAAAGGGATGAGCAGATGATTCATGAGCTTTTTGTTAATCCTGATTTTCAGCCGGACTACCTGAAAATCTATCCCTGCGTTGTAATGCCCGACACTCCCCTTGCCCGCATACACGCGGAAGGAAAATACCGATCATACTGTAACGCTGTTTTACAGGATGTATTGGTAGATCGAACTTCGCGCGGTTCCGGAATGGTGCCGAGTCGACAGACTCGCGCGCGACATTCCGTCGAATGAAATCGTTTCGGGATTTCGCGCATCCAACATGAGACAGATTATTGAGAAGAAACTTATTTCGGAAAAAACACCTCCAAAAGATATCCGCTTCCGGGAGATCGGAAATCTTTCGTTTCAAGAAAAAGATATTCAGCTTGTGACGCGAAAATACAAGGCGAGTAAAGGAACTGAGCTTTTTATCTCTTATGAAGATTCTGTTCAGGATAAGATTATAGGGCTTATACGCTTACGTTTCCCGTACAAAACTTTTATACAAGTTTTGGATGGCGCGGCACTGATCCGTGAAGTGCATGTGTACGGAAAACAGGTGGCCGTGGGAAAGCAGGGCAAGAAAAAACAGCATGCCGGCTGGGGTACCAAGTTACTTGCGGAAGCCGAGCGGGTCGCGCGTGAACATGGGTACAAAAAAATTGCGGTAATCTCGGGGATTGGAACGAGAGAGTATTACCGCAAGTTCGGATATTCAAGTTAAAAGAAAACTATATGGTGAAGAAGCTGTAAGCTAGAGCCACAGAAGCAGGAGTGAAAGCGCACTTCTCGCTTCGTTTGTAAACCACCCCTCTTCTTTTAGCAGCTCTTTTATGTCACATAGCGTAAGCCAGTAGCAACCCTTTGGTGCAGAATACGCTTTCCCAACGTCTACTATCCGAAAAAGATTTATATCCTGAAAAAATCTTCCGCCTTCTTCTGATTGCCTGCATTCCGCACGGACAATTTTGTTGTGACTATTATATTTTAGCTTCTTCTCCCCCGGCTCAATCACTATTGTTGGAGTAAGTTCAACACTGTTATAAAGACCGACTTCGGGGCTTGCACGGAATAAAAAGTGTAGAATCCCCCCTTCTCTTCCGCACTCAAGAAAGACATTCCCTTCGCCCATGCTTTTAATGATCGGTTGATCCCAGGATAAAACCTCTCTCCCCCGCGTGCGAACCGATATATGCTTGATTGCGTACGATCTTTTTCCTGAAACAACACCTGTGCCGGTTATTTTCCATTCTTTCATTGCGCCAAGAGGCACTATTTCCTTTTCCATAGTTCTGTTTTGCATTTCGGCTATCCGCTTCTTCATTTTCTGCAGATCAACAGGGTGTGACGAGACCTCATATGATTTCCTGAGTTCCGTACCAAATGCGTCTTCATGTCGTGAAAACGGCATTCTTCCAACAAGCATTTTCCAAGGAACACAGGTCAGCACCGACCTTGCGTCGGTGTTGACAAGATAGTCTACCGCAAGAAGATCGAGTAGATCCTCGACAGGCATCCATTTGTGCCATAGAGATTTTTTCACCCCTTTTCCGGCGATCGCGAGAACATTTCTGTTACGTTTCTGAAAAAATCTCGTGCCCTGTTCGCTCTGAAGCTTGTCATAGACGATGTATTTGCTCCCGGGGCAAAAATATTCAAGATATTTCGGGACGCTTCCGCCGTGAACACGATTCGCGTTACTGTCTGTCGCCTGCAGTGTCGGAGCAAGTTGAATAATACCGACGTTCCCCGGTTCAATTTTTGCCTGCACAAGAAGCTGATTTTTTCCAACGGCGGCTTTCATGAAAAACCCCAGCGTGCCAATCTCCCTCTGATCGATAAGAACGTGCTCAATCCGCTTTTTGTCTGTAAACTCTTTCACTCCGGCAATTTTGAAAAATCTTCCGGATTTGTGCCGAATCGCGCCATCTGCAAGCTTCCACTCTCTGGAATCTTTTAATTCCACAGGTGATACTTTGAAATCCGATTGTTTTTTCAGATCAGAAAGCCATTGGTTGATATCTGGATGTATGATCATGGCAGCTTAGTCATTGGCGAGTGAAATTTCAATGGCGCCTCTTTCCCGGATAAATGTGTGAATGATGCCTGTTCCGTAAAGGGAAATAAGCTCCTCCCTTTTTTTGTCGTCTTCAATAAGACTGGCAATAATGCTATTTGCAAACATGACGTGTGCCGGATTCTTCTCCCATGCATATCGAGCCAGCCCTCCAAGCAGACCGACTTCGGACCGTACTTCTTTTGGATATATGTCCGGGAAAATATTTTTAAGCTGATGAATGATTGGCCGTTTTGTGTACCTCTGAAGTATCTCCAGAAATTCCATTGCGGATCTTCTTATGGCTTCCCCGGTCGGAGCGCTTATGTTTTTTCCATACACTATTCTCATCTCGGTCAACTCATCGGGAACGATGTGGAATTCGCCGATCGCCGCCAAGCGAACCCAGAGATCAAGATCACTCAAGTTGATATAGTCCGGCCTGAATCGGCCCACCTTTGCAATGCCCTTTCTCTTTATCATGGATGAGGCTATGCACAAGCAATTTCCCGCATCAAAAAAACGGCGCAACCACCTTGCACTGCCCCTATTTTCCCTTGTAAAGATTCCTTCCGCCCATGAATTTCTTAAGATATCACCCCTTTCGTCAATGACGGAAATACCTGTAAAGCAAGCTGAAAGATTTGGAATACTTTCGAAAGCTGCAAGCTCCTTTCGAAGCTTTCCCGGCCTCCATCTGTCGTCAGAGTTTTGAAATGCAATGTACTCACCCCGCGCTACTGATAACCCCACATTCCGCGCATGATAACGCCTGTTCTCAGGGAGGCGAATGAATCTTATGCGAGGGTCGCGTATCTTTCCGATAACTTCCCGGCTGCCATCGGTTGAACCGTCATCCACAACAATAACCTCAATATCCCTAACATCCTGATGAAGCACTGAGGTAATTGCTTCATGAATGTAGCTGGCATGGTTGTATGAGGCGATTATTGCCGAAACAATTGGTTTTTTTCTGTGAATAAACCACATATATACGCTTATGGAACTCCGCAGACCATAGTATTGGCGATATTTGGCAAGATACAAGTGGAAAACATTGTAGTGTATGCAGGATATATTTTCTTTTTTCTGCTTTGTACTTTACACTTTTGCACAGTAAGCAGATTTTATTTTTTATTTTTCTACCCATGAAAGGATTTCATTCAAATATCGAAAAGGACACTTTGGAAAATGCGAATTTTCGCAAGGTGCTTTATACTGGAAAGCACTGCCAGTTGGTTTTGATGTCACTGAAACCAAAGGAGGAAATTGGCATGGAGGTGCACCTCGAGAATGACCAGTTCTTTCGCTTTGAGAAGGGACAGGGAAAGTGCATTATTGACGGCAATGAATACGCTGTTGCCGATGGATCTGCGATCATCGTTCCAGCCGGTGCACAGCACAACATCATCAATACTTCCGGAACAGAAGACTTGAAACTCTACACCATTTATTCTCCGGCACATCACAAGGATGGAATCATCCGAGCGACCAAACAGGAAGCAGAGGCGCAGGATGCGGAGTTTGACGGCAAGACCACGGAATAACCAGGTTGGTACGTAATTTTTTAGTATCAAAATTATTTGAGCGGCCTATAATGCCTTGGCTTTGCTTTTGCGTATGATTCAAGAACCGCAGAAAAAAAATCATCTTCTCGAGGGCTCGGTAATGAAATCGATTATTATGATTTCGGTACCGGTGATTTTGGCGAATACTTTGCAGACGGTGTATCAGCTTATTGATACCTTTTGGGTGGGAAGACTGGGAGCAAGTGCCGTGGCCGCGGTAAGCTTAAGCATGCCCATACTTTTTTTTCTTATTTCTTTGGCCATGGGTATCACCATGGCTGGGTCTATTTTGATAGCGCAGTATAATGGCAAGGGAAACAATGATAGGGTGAACCTCGCTACCGGGCAGACGTTTTCGTTTGTTTTTCTCATTGCGCTTGTGATGAGCGCTGTGGGCTTTTTGAGTTCTGAATTTTTATTGGGTTTTCTGACACATGAAGCACTCGTTTTGCAGCAGGCCACTGCGTATTTGCAGATATCCTTCCTGGCAATTCCCGCCATGTTTATTTTTATGATTTTTCAGTCGTCCATGCGTGGAGTTGGGCATGTGGTGTTCCCCATGATTATTGTGTCAGTAACCGTGATTCTAAATTTCTTCCTCGATCCCCTTTTGATGTTTGGGTGGAAATGGATACCGGCGATGGGAGTTTCGGGCGTCGCGCTGGCAACTTTGATAACGGAGTATGTTTCTGCATTTGTGGGAGTGATAGTTTTAATGTTCGGAAAAATGCAGATACGGCTTCAGCTCCATCATCTTCGATTGCGCTGGGAATGGGTACGGAAACTATTGGTGCTTGGAATACCTTCTTCCGTAGAGATGTCTTCGCGATCTTTTGCCATGGTACTTCTCACCTTTCTTGTATCTACATATGGCACCTTGGTGATAGCGGCCTATGGTATCGGCAGCAGAATTCTTGGTTTTATCATCATCCCCGCTATTGGCCTTTCGGTTGCTACGTCGGCACTTGTGGGCAACAATCTGGGAGCCAGACAGCACAGCAGGGCTGAGGATATTGTGAAGGTCGCCATGAAAATTGGGTTCTGGACACTGATGGTATTGGGAATATTTCTCTATATCGGTGCGGAACAGATATCCCTCTTTTTTGTCCCGTATGAGCCGGAAATCATTACCATATCCGCCACATTCATCCGTGTTATCGCTCTTATGTTTGGCATTATCGGCATTCAGATGGTCATCATTGGAGCTCTTAAGGCAGCGGGAAAAACTACTGCGACTATGTTTCTTACCCTGTTCCAGGTGTTTTCACTCTTTGTCATAAGCTATCTGCTTGCTGAAATTTTTGGACTTCGTGAACTTGGCATCTGGCTTGGATATCCCATTTCAAACATTCTCACGCTTTTTTTGGCTCTCTATTATTATTGGGAAGGCGGGTGGCTCAAGAAGGAGCTCGTGTAAATCTTGGAAATTACGGTGAAGTTGGAGCCATTATAGAATGTATTCAAAGAAATGTTCGTATTGCTATTCTTTCTGAAATCCCGTTTAATATCGGATAGTTTTGTTGTGATTCTATGGCAAACAATCCAGAGAGTTGTGGCAAAAGTCAGTTACCTGACCCTGAGCACGTTCGTATTCGGACGGCCATTGAGCATGGGCTGGATCCGAAAATCGCGACTCCAAAAATGATAGAGGAGGTTGATACTGAAAGATTGCGTGTGCGCATGGCTAACGAAAGGGGTCTTCCGGAAACGGCAACATGGAGGGATATTTGTAATACACCTATGGATACAAAGAAGATGAAGGAAGACAGGGCCTCCAGGGTCGGACTTGATCCCAGCGCTACCTGGGAGGAGATTGGTCGCAAGGAAGCGGAGCAGATGCTTAAAGAACAGGCTACTCGGCTGGGTCTGCATCCGGAAACACCGTGGAATGACATCCTTGCGGTTCAGCGTGAAAAGGACAGGATTGAGATTGCGAGACAGTTGGGTTTGGGGCCAAGCGCAAGCTGGGAACAAATCCGGGATAACTATGCGGACGTTCGCCCTTCCATTAGAAGAACGTTTTCGAAGGGCTCTGAGAATCAGGAGAAAAAATAATTTTTTTACAAAAATTACCCCGCACCGAAACGTGCGGGGGCTTTTTTAGAGTCCAACAAATGAAAATCTATTTGTTTCAATAAGCGACCCTAAAGCGTTCATTTTGCGAATGGCGGGAAATACTGTTCCGGAATCCCAACTCTGATCGAGCTCGGTAACATCTACACAATTTTCAAAGTCCTGGTCGATGTCGATGTAAGCAATGGGAACATATTTCTTTTCTTTGTTAACCATTACTGTTCCGAGAGCTGCAACATTGTAATCGTTCTGCAATTTTGGATAATTTTCTATAAGTGCCAAAAGCTCGCGAATCCCCAGAGGCTCAAGTTCAAGACTATTCATGGTATGCATAACTTCCTGCAGATTTGTCCTTTCATGAAAACGCAGGACATGAACCATGAGCTGTCGGATTTCGCCCGTTTTTGGAAGTGTATCCTCAGCTACAAATCGACTTACCACTTTCTGCTGTGCCAGTTCTATAGCGGCTCTGAATGACAAAGCGCGATCCACCTCAATAGAAAATTGTGGAATCGGTTTTGATGGCCCCTTACTTAATCTCACCATCATCACAACCGTTTTAAACAATTCTTCATTCTGATACAGATCCTGCCAGAATGCTTTATCGGCTCCAGCCTTTTTTCCTGCTTCAAGCACTTTTCTGACCAGACCTGTGTCTTTTTCTTTTTTTGACACCGTTTCTTTTTCATGTTTCTCCATTCATCCTCCTCTCTTTTTTTGTTTTTTAGAAAAGCAACAACAGTATTTTTTGCCTCCGCAAATGTAAAATGGCTTCCGATCTTACGATCGGATGCGAGATGTATTATAGAATTTCAGCAACAGCATGCAATTTGTTTTCTCTTGTTTGTCAACAAAAGGTTTACCGAAACGCTTTGAGTATTTCCACAATATCGAAGCTCGTCACTTCATCGGTGAGTGACTCCTTCTTTCCTTCACGGCTTTTAAGCTGACTTGCGTAATCTAAGCGGTCGTTTCTGTAGAGAATGCCGATGGCAATTTCGGACGAGAGATCGTGCGCGGTTTTCTTTGCCATTTCGAGATCCTTTTCATCATATCCCTTTATATCTTCGGTGTAACGGATGCGCTCCTCAAACCATTTGTTTGACGTTGCTCTGTTGTAGGTTGGACAGACCTGAAGTACATCGATGAAGGCGAAACCCTTGTGGTTGAGCGCCTGTTTAAAAATTTCTGTCATGTGTTTCACATCACCCGAAAAAACACGGGCGACAAAACTTGGATTTAAGGTGAGGACTATCTCGCACGCATTAATGGGATCTAAGGTGGCGCCATCCGGCGTTCCGTTCATTGGTTGCCCTTTTCTTGTCGTGCCAGAAGCCTGCCCCGTAGTGAGCGCGTAATTTTCGTTGTTGTGGTGGATGAACATCAGCGGATAGTTGGACCTGACGGCATGAATGAGGTGACCCACGCCTTCGGAGAAGGTGGCGCCGTCACCACCCATGGCAACGACCTTCATCCTGGAGTTCGCCAGGGCCGCTCCGGCTGCCAGGCTGATAACCCGGCCATGCAGGCCATGAAGCGTGTACGCTCCGATCTTGTCGGAACCGTTTCCGTTACAACCAACGTCGTAGCATAAGAGACAATCTCGCGGAGCGATATTCTCGAGTGTAAGCGCTCGAATGAGCGCCTTCTGAATTCCGTAATTACCGCACCAACTGCACCAAGTACTTGGCTCGTCTACGGATTCCAGTTTCCTGTACAGGTCTTTCTTGCTCGCAAGATCTTTCATGAGTTTCGATGTGTCGGTGGAATTATTCAAGATTCAAAGATTAATTGGTAGCTGGTAAGCAGTAAGCAATAAGCTGGTAAGCTGAGGATTAGGTTCTATTGTCAGACAGTTTTTGTGTTTTTGAGATAGCTCAGTACTTCATCAAAAAAGAAGTTGCGGCCGTTGTACTTCAGAAATTTGTTCGCGAACTTGTGACCAGTTTTGTCTTCAATCATGGTACCGAGCTGGGCGTTATAGTTGCCTTCGATGAGGCAGACGTTTTTGTTGTCCTCAAAAAACTTTTTGGCCTTTTCCGTTTTGAGCGGCCACATGTATTCGTAGTGAAGGTAGTTTGCTGAGATGCCCTGAGTTTTCAGATGATCAATGGCATCGAGGACGGCGTTTTTGGTGCTTCCCCAGCCGATAATGGAGATATCGGCACCCTTCTTCACTCCGTAGACTACAGGATCCGGAAGAGCTTTTCTGATGGTTTCAACTTTTCTCATTCTCTTTTCGTAGATCGCTTTCACATCCTCCGCTTCTTCGGTGAGAACTCCATCTTCTTTGTGCTCATCTCCATTCGCGTAGTAATACGTATCGCTTGAACCGGGGAGCCAGCGCTCGGAAATTCCGGATTTCGTGAGTTTGTAACGGTCTTCCTGTTTGAGTTCCTGCAGACGTTTTGGATCGGTCACAACACCTCTCTTGATTTCGATTTTTCCCTGCTTGAACGGTGTGACCGTTTTCTTTGTTTCGCAGATAACCTTCTCGGTAAGCAGAATGACGGTTGTCTGAAACTCTTCCGCCATATTCATGGCGTGCTGGATAAGTTCGAAACAGGAATCAGGATCGCTTGCCGCGAGCACGATTCGAGGGAACTCTCCATGCCCGGCATGGATCGCGAGATTCAGGTCGCTCTGCGCGGACCAGGTTGGAAGCCCCGTGGCTGGCCCGGGCCTTTGTGCCAGCACCACCACGCACGGGCTTTCGATCATGCCCGGAAGCGTGATCGATTCCGTCATAAGGTCAAAGCCTCCTCCGGATGTTGCGGTAAACGCGCGGGTTCCCATGAACATGGAACCTATCACCATCTGAATCGCGGTGATTTCATCTTCCGCCTGTTTCATCAGCATCCCCGTTTCCCCCGCGAAGTTGGCGAGATAGGTGAGGATCGAGCTTGCGGGACTCATGGGATACGCGTAGTACGCCCGCACTCCCGCGTGGATCGCGCCAAGCGCGACCGAAGCGTTTCCGTCGATCAGCACGGTATCTTCTGTTTTCTTTGGAGAGAGAAGTTTCGGCTTCTCTTTCAGGTCAACTGCGGTTTCAAAACCCGCCTTCAGACATTTGAGATCAATTTCGAGAAGTTTCGGCTTCGAGGCAAATCTTTCTTTCACTTCCGAGGAAAGAGCTTCGAACTCAAACCCGAAAATTTTCCATGCAACCCCCAAAAGCACCATATTGCTCATAAGCACATCTCCGCCTTCGTGCTCCGCCATCTCCCTTGCGGGAACATACACGAACTTCACTCCCCTCTTCTCATGGGGCACAAAAAAATCTTTCATGAGATCATGCCTTTCGTCCCCGTGAATCACTATTCCTTTGTCTTTCACCGACCCCGTGTATTCCTTTAAGCCCGTGCGGTCCACGCACAAAACCAGGTCGACCGTTTCGGATACCGACCGAATCGGTTGATCGCTTATGTCTATGGTGTAATTCGCTTTTCCTCCCTTGATAAGCGAAGGATATTCGCGGTCGGCACAGAGATACAACCCCTTTTTCTTAAGAGCTTTCATGAGGATATCTCCTGTGGAGAGGAGACCTGAACCGCTCTGGCCGGTGATTTGGAAGGTGAATCTCATTAATTCAATAATCAGTAAGCTGGTAAGCTAATAAGCTAAAGATTCAAAGATTACAGCATTGCAGAGAGCTTCTCCGCCCAGCTCGTGATACGTGCTGTCGAGATACTGCACGGGTGTATTCAAGATTCTAAGAGAAGGGCAGACAAGCTGGCCACCCTGTTGTTTCACAAGAGTCTCAAGAGTCTTCGCAGATTCCAGGAGATACTCTTTCTCGTAGCGCTGATCGCCCAGGCCGATAACCGCAAACTTTTTTCCGGAGAGATCGGTTTTTTCAAGCTCCTTTGCGAGAGGCTCAAAGAGGTACTGCAGTTCGCCATGCCCGTAGGTTGGCGAGGCGAGGATGATCAGATCCTTGCCTTCGAGATCTTTTACAGAGCTCTGTTCGGCACGCTTCGCTTCCACGGTGTGTCCTTTTGACACAAGAATTTCCGAAATCTTGTCGATGACAAGTTCGGTGTTTCCGCCCGTGGTTCCGAATATGCAGAGAATCTTTGCCATCAGATATGTTTCGTAAGTTGTTCATGGTCAGTATAGGTTGTTTTTGCGGTGCGTCAAAAAAACAGGCTGTCTATTTTCCGTAAGTTTCTCTTTGGCAATACCGGCAAAATTGTTTACTATTCCCCATGAATAGTTCCATTTTCTCCTCATGATAGGAATTGACACTACACATCTTGCGAAAATAGCACGAACTCACGGCCTTTCAGGCAAAGAGATGCGAGGCGGGAGCAATGAGATTTTGAAGTGTCTCCGGGGTTTTAAGAAACGCGGACAGGAGTTTCATATCATTGTTGATGATCATGCAATCCAGAAAGAGATTCTGTCCTTCTGCCGCTCTGTTAAGGGAAAATATAAAGATGTCGTGGTGCTTGGGATCGGAGGATCGGCGCTTGGCGCCTCCTGCCTTGCGCAGAGCCTTTCCCATCTTTACGAAAATGAGCTTCTGAAACGTAAGAATCCAAGGCTTCATGTGCTTGATAATATTGATCCCGAGATGATCGCGGGAATTGAGGACGTTATTGAATATCCGAAAACTCTATTCATTGTCGTTACAAAATCGGGAACAACTGCGGAAACCATTTCGCAATATCTGTATTTTCGTAAGCAGTGCGAAAGAAAAAAACTTTCTTTCCAAAAACATTTTGTTTTTGTCACGGATCCGAAAAAAGGCACACTCCGGAATGAGGCCGAAGCGAAGGGTGCAAAGGTTTTTGATGTTCCGAAAAAAGTTGAAGGAAGGTTTTCCGTTTTTTCTTCCGTTTCGCTCCTTCCCGCCGCTTTGATCGGCATTGATATTGAAGCGTTGCTGCGCGGCGCGCGGAAGATGCGCGACAGTTTCATGAACAAAAATATTGATCGTAATTTGCCCTTCAGACTCGCGAAAATACAGTATCTCATGTATGAGAAAGGTAAGCGAATTCACGCTCTTATCCCCTACTCCGCACGACTTACGCGCTTTGCCGAGTGGTACCGACAGATTCTTGCCGAGAGTATCGGGAAGAAGAAAAATGATGATGGAAAAATAGTACACACAGGAATCACCCCCTTGAGCGCGATCGGAGTAACGGATCAACATTCACAATTACAATTGTTTAATGAGGGACCGAATGACAAGTTCTTTATGTTTTTGGATGTTGAGAACCGGGGAAGGAAGGTAAGTATCCCCTCCTCCGCTTCAAAAGAATTTTCGTACCTTAAAGGTGTGGATTTTGGAACACTTATGAGAACGGAGATGCGAGGTACCGTGTCTTCACTCACGGAAAACGAGCGACCCAGTATTACTCTCACGCTTGATCAAGTGGACGAGGAGAACTTGGGAGCGCTCCTGTTTCTTTTTCAGGGCGCGACCGCGTTCTTGGGTGAACTGTTTCATGTGAACGCGTTTGATCAGCCGGGAGTAGAACTTAGCAAACAGCTCACAAGGGAGCTGCTTCGAACATACGAAATCTAAACTTAACGTTTTTCTATGATTTACTTGGGAACTGATCACGCGGGCTTTGAACTTAAGGAGGAAATAAAACATTTCCTTATTGAGGAAGGATATGAGGTAACCGATATGGGTGCGGATGCGTATGATGAAGCGGATGATTATCCGGATTTCGTTATTGCGGCGGCGAAGAAGGTTGCGGAAGATCCGAAGAAGAACCGCGGAATTGTTTTCGGGGGATCCGGGCAGGGGGAAGCCATTGCGGCGAACAAAGTGAAGGGAATCCGAGCCGCTCTGTATTACGGAGTGAAACAAGATATTGTGGAACTTTCGAGAACGCACAATAATGCGAATGTGCTCTCATTAGGAGCGAGATTTGTAACTCCGGAGGAAGCGAAGAAAGCTGTGGAACTCTGGCTGGAGACAGATTTTTCGAAGGAGGAGAGACATGTACGCAGAATCAACAAGATTACTGCGTACGAGAAGAGCAATAAGTAGCGACCCCGTTTTGTCACCCCGGACTAGATCCGGGGTCCACCTAAGAGAACTTCAGTACTGGATACCGGATCAGGTCCGGTATGACAAAAATATAAATTTTTACAGTTTTCATCCCATGAGCATCCCAGTCTTCAGTTCCAGTTTGACCCGTGAGCAGATCGCTTTCCTGCAGGCTTTCAGTAAGTCCTGCAGAAGAAGTATTTTAGCCATGGTGAATAACGCGCAGAGCGGACACCCGGGAGGATCGCTGTCGTGCATTGATTACCTGTCGCTACTGTACGCGTTTGTGATCAGTCAGACGGGTGAGAAAGTGATTGTGTCGAACGGTCACATCTCCCCTGCCGTGTATGCCGTGCTTGCGGAGATGAAGTACATTCCGAAGGATGAAGTGGTAAATAGTTTCAGAAAAATCGGAAGCATTTATGAGGGACACGTGACAAGGCACGTCCCCGGAGTCTGGTACGGAACGGGACCGCTTGGAGTTGGTGTTTCCGCGGCATCAGGTTTTGCCGCCGGTGAGTGGTTCAAAAAATCCGGCGAGAAAGTGTACGCGCTTCTGGGAGACGGTGAGGCACAGGAGGGGCAGGTGTACGAGATGATGCATTTTGCGAGCAAGTATCATCAGAATAATCTGATTGTTTTTGTGGATGATAACCGGGTCCAGCTTTCCGGAAGCTTAGATGACATTATGCCTCTGGATATCTGCGCGACGTTCAAGGCGGCCAAGTGGAACGTGATCACATGCGACGGACATGATTACAAGGACATGTGGAAAGCGCTTTGTAAAGCGCAAAAAAGCGATAAGCCGACCGTCATTGTGGGGAGAACGATTATGGGAAAAGGTATTCCCCTTCTTGAAAAAGACGGAGCCGAACTTAAGTCCACATGGCATGGCAAGTCCCCTTCCCGCGAACAAAGCGAGGAGGCGCTTAAGGGACTCGTTTTGAGTGAGGAGGAGAAAACAATGATCCGCGAATTTACAAAACAGATTTCCTGGAAACCGAAGGCGCCACAGTTTGGAAAGCCGCTCATGAAAATGGACATTGATACCGGAAGCCCTGTTGTTTACGGAACGGAAAAGCCAACCGACTGCCGTGGTGCCTATGGCGCAGCGCTTTTGGATCTCGCGAAGAGAAATAAAAATATTTTAGGCATGAGCGCGGATCTGCGGGAATCGGTGAAAACGGACGGTGTCGCGAAAGAGGTTCCTGCTCAGTACATCGAAGTTGGCATCGCGGAACAACAGATGGTTTCCTGCGCGGGAGGCCTAAGTCTCAACGGCTTTATCCCCTTCTGCTCCACCTTTGGCGCCTTTATGTCGAGCAGGGCAAAGGATCAGGCAAGGGTAAATGATATCAATCAGGCAAACGTAAAAATGGTTGCCACTCACTGCGGACTTTCCGTCGGTGAAGACGGACCAACGCATCAGGCGATAGACGATATGGGATCATTCACCGGATTTTTTAACACAATGATTTTGGAACCTGCTGATCCGAACCAGACCGACAGAATCATCCGCTACATCGCTTCGCACTACGGCAACTTTTATGTTCGCATGGGCAGACACAAAATTCCGGTAATCACCAAAAAAGACGGAAGCGTGTACTACGATGAACAGTACGAATTCAGTTACGGAAAGAGTGACCTCATACGTGAGGGCACGGATGTTACCGTCATCGCCTCCGGATCTGTGGTATCGGAAGCGCTCAAGGCAGTTGAAAACGTGAAAGACGTTTCTGTTGAACTTATAGCCGTTAGCTCGTGCAAGAAATTTGATCTTGCTGTGCTCGAATCCATCAAAAAAACCAAGAAGGTTATCACGGTGGAAGATCACAACGTGATCAACGGACTCGGGTCACAACTCGCGAGATATCTTGAGGAACAGGGAGTTTGCGCTGAAAAGTTTACCATGCTGGGAGTGAAGGAATATCAGCTCTCCGGAAAATACGAGGAGCTCTACGACGCGGCAGGAATTTCGAGCAAGCACATAACGGACGCTCTTCGCGAATTATCTGCCCATCAATAAAGAGACGAAGGAGGAAACCATGGCGGATAAAACCATGTTTATGCCAACGAAAGTTCTGGAAAATGTTACGGTCACCCTGTCACGAGACTCATATACTTCGTTGAGTTTTTTTCTGTCTTCTTTGATCATCTCTTTCATCTCGTCCATTTCTCTGTGAACCTGTTCAAAACGTGAGTTCATATCGGCGGTAATCTGTTCAAAGCGTGAGTTCATTTCTGCAGTCATCTGTTCAAAACGTCTGTCGACCTGCTCAAAGCGCTTGTCAACTTCGGCAAAGCGGCGATTTACATCGTCTTTAAAATCTCTTATGAGATCATACAGCATGCCGTTGGTCACATTTTCCATCTCCATAGATAACGAGATTATATTGTAGAAGAAACCATCGTAAAGTAATAGCTTTTTTTCAGGCAAGCACGTACTTCGGGGGTTTCATGAAAAGCTCATGAATCCAGTCGACGTACCTACAATGCACACGTCCTCCATATTTTTAAATGCGGGAAAATGAGACGTAGTTATACTACGTCTCTACGGAATGATAAAAAATATATGGAGGCAGGTATTTAGATCTCGTACGTCATGTTTTTTACTAACTCTAGTGCATCACCTGAAGTTGGTTTTTCAGAACCAACTTCAGGAAATTCTAAGCACGAAATCCTAAATTCTAAACAATATCAAATGACAAAAATACTAAATTCAAAACGGAGGCACAGTACTTCAGAAGCACCTTTTTGAATTTTAGATTTTGAATTTTGAATTTGTTTCGAATTTCGAATTTAGGATTTCGAATTTCCTTAGGATTTAGTGCTTAGAATTTAGAATTTCCTAATGTCGGTGCATCCTTCCCCTTCTTGTTTTTCTGAACCCTGTTATAGAGTTATATAACTACATCGAACTTGCGCGAACTTGCAAGCGCGTTTTTTGTGAATTTGATCAGAAATTCTGTACAATCTGCGGTAAATAATTTGTTATTAATTTTTTAAGTATGAAGAAATCTCTTCTCGTTTCAGTTTTATTTCTACTCGCGCTCGTCGGCAGTGGAACTTTTGGAGTGCCGGAGGCGAAGGCGTTAGGGGGAAGTATTACGGTGCTGTCTGTCAGCTTCTCGCTTTTCAATGACGCTGATTTTAATAACATAGTGAATCCAGGGGACACCGTTCGGGTTATTGCTTCGATTAATAATAGTGATGGAGGATGTGTGGTCGCTGGGAGTTTCGCAAGTGTTGACCTTTCGGAATTCGGAAGTGGAGGTCCGCAAGCCATGGCATGCACGGATAATGGCGGTATTAGCGATCTTCTGAGTATTGACTGGCTGGTGGCCGATGGCGGCATCTTTGCAATAGATCAGACTATCCCTCCTGCAATTATTACAGTGAGTCCAAACATTGGAGATGCAGATGATGCGCCGGCCCCCTTTCCGACAAATGCTCTTGGCACACCCCCGGATGGCGCCACGGCTGGCGTTGATACTGACGTGCCAACTATTGGCGCCGGAAGTATTGGAATAAACACCGCTGGCTGTACCGGTACCGCTAGTGCTTGTATCATAGGTAATATTCCAATTATCACATACAATGCCGCACTGGACGGCAACACAGATCTCGTAAACGTAACTGCAGATCTTTCGGGCTTTGGCGGCTCTACGACACAGCCAATGTATGATGATGGTCTTACTGGAGGTGATGCCATCCCGGGTGATGGGGTATTTACTTATGCTCAAACGGTACTTGCGGATGACGATGAAGGAGTTCAAACCTGTTCCGTGACCGCTACCGATGATGCCAATAACACTGGTGGCCCCACCACTTCCGCGGCATCTGCGACGGTGGATAATGTGGCGCCGACCTTCACTGTTTTGGCTGGTACGGTACCCATTTATGAGGGTGATCTTATAGAGGAATTCACCATTCAGTACAGTGAATCAATGGATAACACCACAACTCCAACCGGTGTGTTTACCACCAGCGCGAATTTTGGCGCCCCCGGAGGAGTATGGTCAACTACAGCTTTTGTGGACGATACTTACACAGTAACTGTAACGCATAACGGAAATCCTGAGAATGTTTTACCGGAAACATATACTGTTGGGCCGGCAAGCGGCGCAACGGATTTGGCCGGTAATGCGGATACGACGAATTTTGTTAATTTCGGTATCGATACTGCCGATCCAGTTCCAACAATCACCTCGGCGCCTCCCCTAACAAACGGCACTCAAACTATTGAGTTTACGGCAACAGATATCGGAGGCACGGGCGTGTTTTCAACAACGTGCTCCGTGGATAGCGCTACCTTCACTGCATGCAGCAGTGGTGATGCGTACTCGACATTCGGCGGCTGGGGAGCTATTGGAGACGTGCTCTTCACGCTTACTTTGCGCGTAACTGATAATGCCGGGAATAGTGCTGACGCTACGGCTGCTGCAACAAAGGATACGGCCTCACCGTATGCCAGCAATGTAACCTCTCCGGCTGTGAATGGAACTTTTGGTATTGGCAATAGCCTTGATATCTGGGTAATTTTTTCGGAAGCCTTGGATGTTACCGGAGGAACTCCTACGATCGAACTTGAAACGGGAGCAATAAATCAGACAGTTCCCTTGAGTGGTGGGTCTGGAACCACAACGCTGGTATTCACGTATACTGTTCAAGAGGGAGATACTTCCCCCGATCTGGATTATGCTGCAACAGATTCACTGGCTCTTGCTGGGGCAACCATGAAAGATGCCGCTGGTAATGATGCCACACTTACTTTGCCGGTACCGGGCCTGGTGAATTCGTTGTCGTGGAATAAAAGTTATGACATTGATGGGGTGAGGTCGACGGTTCTTTCCAGCACTGCTTCGGTAGATCCAATTACTGATGGTGGCCTCAACCAGACTGTTGTCGTTGTGTACGACAGCACGATGGATAACACGGATGATCCGACAATTACTGTTAGTGGGTTAACAAGCTCTCCGTACAACTTCGTCGGTGGTGCTTGGTCAGCCACAAATATTCTTGATGATACCTACACGGTGTCACAGCTATTGAACGATGATGATGAAACAGGAACAGGAACGGTGAACGTTTCTGGTGCTTCTGAAGCCAGCTCAGGCAATATAGCGGCTTCGGATAGCTCAGCGACATTTGCTGTGGATACAACAAATCCGACCATCCTTTCCAGCACTGCTTCGGTAGATCCAATTACTGATGGTGGCCTCAACCAGACTGTTGTCGTTGTGTACGACAGCACGATGGATAACACGGATGATCCGACAATTACTGTTAGTGGGTTAACAAGCTCTCCGTACAACTTCGTCGGTGGTGCTTGGTCAGCCACAAATATTCTTGATGATACCTACACGGTGTCACAGCTATTGAACGATGATGATGAAACAGGAACAGGAACGGTGAACGTTTCTGGTGCTTCTGAAGCCAGCTCAGGCAATATAGCGGCTTCGGATAGCTCAGCGACATTTGCTGTGGATACAACAAATCCGACCATCCTTTCCAGCACTGCTTCGGTAGATCCAATTACTGATGGTGGCCTCAACCAGACTGTTGTCGTTGTGTACGACAGCACGATGGATAACACGGATGATCCGACAATTACTGTTAGTGGGTTAACAAGCTCTCCGTACAACTTCGTCGGTGGTGCTTGGTCAGCCACAAATATTCTTGATGATACCTACACGGTGTCACAGCTATTGAACGATGATGATGAAACAGGAACAGGAACGGTGAACGTTTCTGGTGCTTCTGAAGCCAGCTCAGGCAATATAGCGGCTTCGGATAGCTCAGCGACATTTGCTGTGGATACAACAAATCCGACCATCCTTTCCAGCACTGCTTCGGTAGATCCAATTACTGATGGTGGCCTCAACCAGACTGTTGTCGTTGTGTACGACAGCACGATGGATAACACGGATGATCCGACAATTACTGTTAGTGGGTTAACAAGCTCTCCGTACAACTTCGTCGGTGGTGCTTGGTCAGCCACAAATATTCTTGATGATACCTACACGGTGTCACAGCTATTGAACGATGATGATGAAACAGGAACAGGAACGGTGAACGTTTCTGGTGCTTCTGAAGCCAGCTCAGGCAATATAGCGGCTTCGGATAGCTCAGCGACATTTGCTGTGGATACAACAAATCCGACCATCCTTTCCAGCACTGCTTCGGTAGATCCAATTACTGATGGTGGCCTCAACCAGACTGTTGTCGTTGTGTACGACAGCACGATGGATAACACGGATGATCCGACAATTACTGTTAGTGGGTTAACAAGCTCTCCGTACAACTTCGTCGGTGGTGCTTGGTCAGCCACAAATATTCTTGATGATACCTACACGGTGTCACAGCTATTGAACGATGATGATGAAACAGGAACAGGAACGGTGAACGTTTCTGGTGCTTCTGAAGCCAGCTCAGGCAATATAGCGGCTTCGGATAGCTCAGCGACATTTGCTGTGGATACAACAAATCCGACCATCCTTTCCAGCACTGCTTCGGTAGATCCAATTACTGATGGTGGCCTCAACCAGACTGTTGTCGTTGTGTACGACAGCACGATGGATAACACGGATGATCCGACAATTACTGTTAGTGGGTTAACAAGCTCTCCGTACAACTTCGTCGGTGGTGCTTGGTCAGCCACAAATATTCTTGATGATACCTACACGGTGTCACAGCTATTGAACGATGATGATGAAACAGGAACAGGAACGGTGAACGTTTCTGGTGCTTCTGAAGCCAGCTCAGGCAATATAGCGGCTTCGGATAGCTCAGCGACATTTGCTGTGGATACAACAAATCCGACCATCCTTTCCAGCACTGCTTCGGTAGATCCAATTACTGATGGTGGCCTCAACCAGACTGTTGTCGTTGTGTACGACAGCACGATGGATAACACGGATGATCCGACAATTACTGTTAGTGGGTTAACAAGCTCTCCGTACAACTTCGTCGGTGGTGCTTGGTCAGCCACAAATATTCTTGATGATACCTACACGGTGTCACAGCTATTGAACGATGATGATGAAACAGGAACAGGAACGGTGAACGTTTCTGGTGCTTCTGAAGCCAGCTCAGGCAATATAGCGGCTTCGGATAGCTCAGCGACATTTGCTGTGGATACAACAAATCCGACCATCCTTTCCAGCACTGCTTCGGTAGATCCAATTACTGATGGTGGCCTCAACCAGACTGTTGTCGTTGTGTACGACAGCACGATGGATAACACGGATGATCCGACAATTACTGTTAGTGGGTTAACAAGCTCTCCGTACAACTTCGTCGGTGGTGCTTGGTCAGCCACAAATATTCTTGATGATACCTACACGGTGTCACAGCTATTGAACGATGATGATGAAACAGGAACAGGAACGGTGAACGTTTCTGGTGCTTCTGAAGCCAGCTCAGGCAATATAGCGGCTTCGGATAGCTCAGCGACATTTGCTGTGGATACAACAAATCCGACCATCCTTTCCAGCACTGCTTCGGTAGATCCAATTACTGATGGTGGCCTCAACCAGACTGTTGTCGTTGTGTACGACAGCACGATGGATAACACGGATGATCCGACAATTACTGTTAGTGGGTTAACAAGCTCTCCGTACAACTTCGTCGGTGGTGCTTGGTCAGCCACAAATATTCTTGATGATACCTACACGGTGTCACAGCTATTGAACGATGATGATGAAACAGGAACAGGAACGGTGAACGTTTCTGGTGCTTCTGAAGCCAGCTCAGGCAATATAGCGGCTTCGGATAGCTCAGCGACATTTGCTGTGGATACAACAAATCCGACCACAACCCTTGCCCCTGCCAACGGCTCCTCTGGCGTTAGCACTACTACCAATGTGGTTGTGACATTTAGTGAGCCGGTGGTCACTGGCACCTTCGCCTACTCCCTTCTTCCTAATCCGGGAGGAACGGCTACAGTCTGGAGCGGAGGAAATACCATTGCCACTATTTCCCATAATGCTTTTTCACAAAATACAAGCTACACATTCACCGTAACCGGCGGCGATGATGTGAGTGGAAACTCCACTGCTGGTAGTGCCGCAACCTTCACTACTGCTGCCGGCGGCGGTTCTGCACGACAGGGTTGTACCGATCCTAGTGCTACCAACTATGATTCAGCAGCTATTGTCGATAATGGCACCTGCGTCCTTCCTCAACCTGTCGTAACATACGGTGGTGGTAGCGGAGGTGCTGGAGTTGTAACTCCTGTGGCGACAGTGGCGCCAACACACCCTGCTCAGGAAGAGACCGTGTCAGGCTGTATGGATTCTTATGCGACAAATTATAATTCCAAGGCAACTACGGATGATGGAAGTTGTAAGCTCTCCATTGCTGCGAGACTTAGAAAGGCTCGAGATGTAAAGGCTGCTATAACTGCGAATGTAACTGCGATAGTGAAGTTACCTGCAGCAAAAAGAGTTAACGCTGTCTTGGCCGCCTTCCAGGCTAGACCCCGCCGTGGACATGCCGCTGCTGGAGCTGAAGCTGGAACTGGAATAGTAGGAATAAATCGTGCTACGCTTCGGGCAAATGCAGACGCCAGGCGAGCGGCGGCGCAGGAGCAGCAAAGCGTGCAGGAAAAAACAGTACTTTCTGAAATCTTTACTCGCCCCTTGAGTGTCAAGAGTACCGGACCTGATGTAGTATGGGCAAAACGCCTCCTCAAGGATCGTGGCTTCTGGCTCGGCGATATCAATGATGTATACACTCCAGAATTTGCTCTTGCTGTAGAAGCTTCCCAACGAGTTGAGGGTGTTATTGCCACCGGAATTATTGGCAATTACACAGGTAATCTTATGGATGAGGCTTTGAATGATGCGGATTACCGAGCAGATCTGGAAAGACGATTCCCGTAATTGTTTATCAGTCTCAAAAAGCCCCCGTCTCGGCGGGGGCTTTTTTCAGAATTACAGAAATACCATTTTTTATTCGAACTACCTGCCCATCAGTAAAGAGATAAAGGCGGAAACCATGGCGGATAAAACCATGTTTATGCCAACGAAGGTTCTGGAAAATGTTATGGTCACCTTATCGCGGGACTCGTACACCTCATTGAGCTTATTTCTGTCTTCTTTCATCGCTTCTCTCATTTCCCCCATTTCTTTGTAAAGCTGCTCAAAGCGTTTGTCGACTTGCTCGAAACGCTTATCGATTTGTTCGAAACGCTTATCGACCTGCTCGAAACGCTTATCAACTTCGGCAAAACGGCGATTTACATCGTCTTTGAAATCTCTTATGAGATCATACAGCATGCCGTTGGTTACGTTTTCCATTTCCATAGATAACGAGATTATATTGTAGAAGAAACCATCGTAAAGTAATAGCTTTTTTTCAGGCAAGCACGTACTCCGGGGGTTTCATGAAAAGTTCATAATTTTACTTCGCTGGAGCAGGTCTGCCCCCCGTCTCGGCGGGAGCTTTTTGCAGAAATCCTAAATTCTAAATCCTAAATTCAAAGGAATATCAAATAACTTAAAAACAAAATCTAAAACAGAAATACAGAACCACAGAAATGCCCACCCCCGCGAAGGCGGGGGTCCAGAACTGAAGTGCTTCAGGACTGGACCCCCGATCAGGTCGGGGGTGGGTTTATGAGGGGGGTGGGGGTGGGCTATATGAGGATGGTTCCCTTTTTGAATTTTGAATTTGTCCCGCTACATTATTTTTTAATTTAAAGTAAACGGGATCCGATTAGTGCTTAGGATTTCTGATAAAGCTTGCCAAAGGCAAGCTTTATCAGTATCGTGTCGCACAATCTCTCTTTCGCACTTTGAAAAAACCAGCTGTTTGGAGGATCAGATATGCAGCTTAATTTACATTCTCAGAAACCCCCTTCTGTCATTGACCTTGTTTTTAAGGCAACTAGAGGAAAAGCTCTTCCGCTCCCTGTGGTCTGCGGCGTGTACCATGATTGCCATGGCAACCCAGCCGAACCTGTTCACCCCGCTAAGGCTATTCTTTTCTATGATGCGGATGGCAATGCTCATTTCCTGGCATCCGATGACTCGGTTGTCATTCAGGACAATCTTACCGTTGTCATTAATGGGGACATCCATTACCTCAGAGCACTGTTCACCGAACCCGGACTTGATTTCTTTATAGCCCAGGCATCGCCCTGGTATCCGGACTATGGACATGTGCACATTTTTCCTATGGAACAGCTCTTGGTACACCCATATAAGAACTAAAAAGTTAGGAGAGATCTCTTTGGGCAAACCTTTATGGTTTGCCCTTTTTTATATGCCTTCATATTGCAGGTTTGCACCGTGTGCAATGTTCGGGTATAGTTCGCTACCGCCGCTTTGCCACTGTTCCTGCAAAGCCGTGTTCGCTCATCTGTGTTCTTTGAAAATTTTTGTAGGAGGTTTATATAATGATTACCAGAAAGTCTGCCGTTTCTTTTCTTAAGGGTCTCGATACGTGAAGGATGTAATCCCTTCAGAATCGAAAAACCTGTTTCTCCGCCACCGTTTTACGACATTATTGGCGGCGAAAGCTGGCTTACCATCCAGGATCGCGATGATTCCGAACTGTACCGCCTTAATGGCCATCTCACTTCAGTGGTCATCGATGAAAAGATTCTGCACATCGATGACATTCCGGATCTTTCATCTTCTCCGTGCTCCGTTCAGTTCAACGGAACTACCTATTACGTTTTCATGATGGTATACCGGCTTACAGGTAAGATGCGCGTTACTGCGCATTTCTAGCAAAGACTCCCGTTCCCTGGGGACCCGTTGTGCTTGTAGAAATGGATATATAAAAAAAGGAGGGTACTCATGCCAATCGACTTTGTCATTTTTGAATCCGGCAAAAACTTTTTCTTCCCGAGGGTGAATATGTTAAAAACGGTATTCCCTTCCAACCTCTGCCCGGAGCCGAATCGCATGGATTGAGTTTTATGGCAAAAAAGGGATCCCGCCCTTTCAAAGTGCTTCTCTCCTCTGAAAAAAACTCGAAGCATTTTCGCTTATATCCTAAAACTAAAGCCATACGTGTTGGCAAAAGAGATTACCACTTCATTCCATAAGGCCGATTCACCGTGAAGATGAGGAGTTTTTTTCCGTAGTCGCAAAAGAGGATGCCTCCTCAGGGTGGCAAGATCCGCCTGCTCTAATCACAGATGTTCACATAAGGCCCCTTTCATGAGGGGCTTTTTCGTATGTTTTTCGGGAAAAAGGTTGACCATTCCTGCATTTATTGTAGAATGAGGTGCCTTTCTTGCGCTTACGTACTTTAAAATATCGGAAAAAAACCGTTGGAGGATTTATATATGGTTGATACTGTCGCGCTTTTGCAGACATACGGCAAAATAAGGCCATTGCATGGCCTTCCGCTGTATGCGGACTATTGGGATGATGGGAAGAAGGTCTTCGCTCCCGAATACGGCATTCTTGCCGTAATTCTCTTTGATGAAAAGGATGGTTACTTAATTTTTGGTCCCGATGCTTTCGATGTTCCGGGCGGCGATTGTTCGATTTCCATTCCGAAAAGGGGGCATTTTTACATCTGCATGATTTTCCCGACTCCCGCTTCTCCGGCTCCTGTTTCTGATTCTGAAGATTCTCGGGATATTAAAAAGTGCTTCGTTTTGGCATCTTCCACCCCACCGGCAGGAGGTATGATTAACTTCTTCCCCCTGGAGAATCTGAAAAACTATTAGTGCAAGAAAACTCTTAAACTCCCACCGTGAAAGCGGTGGGGGTTATTTTTTGTGATTTAGAATTGACTTCAGACCAAAAATTCATACATTTGTTTGTCGTGCTTTTCGCACAACAAGTTTCTGTGTTCTTTTATAAACCGAGAGGAGGTTTTTAGAATGGGAATTGAAGAAGAATTGATGAGGCGGGGTTTTGTTGGTTTTGACGTTGGTAATGGCTGGGAGCTGTACCGCCGCGGAAGAGACTCGAATGACTTTGTCATCGCAAAAATTTCGAATGGCGGCGTTGCGCAGTTTTTCATTGTAAGGCCTGATAATAAAGGGAATCCGATCATTATCGCTGAACCCGATCTTGCCGTTGATCCGCCCAAGGATCTTAAATACGTCGATGGAAATGGAAAGATCATTACGCCTGACCAGCACATAGCCGGTATCGTATGCTTTAACGAAGATGGAAAGCTTTTAAGGCGTCTGAGTATGTCGCACGCATTCGATACCGATGTGCAGATTACATTTAAGGAAGATGGCGTCGTTACGGTTGGTGGTGTTACGTACTGGCTTTGGGTTCTACTTAATAAAGATAAGAACCGCATCAGGAATTATGATGCTCTTTTGTATCCCTTCCCGCCTAATGTGCCCGTCAAAGTTCTGGAACTTGAAGATCTGGGCAAACTGTTTTTGAAATAGCGCAGAAGCACCCTTTACCCCTTTATTGTAAATAATAAAGGGGTATTTTTTGTGATACAAAAACACCCCTTCTTCGCCAAGGCTTCGAAGGGGTGTCTGTTTACGTAAGATTATACAGGCTGATTTCCCTGACCTGCCTGAAGGAGTGCGTTGACGACAACGAAGGAGAGAAGAATGATCACGATACCGATACCGGCATAGGTGAGAATTTTCTTTCCCTTTCCGGCATTGTCTTCACTTGCTCCGGCGGTGACAAACAGGAAGCCTCCGTAGATAATCATCGCTACGCAGATGATTCCGAGGAATCCTAGGAAGTAGTCAATAATTCGTCGAACGAGGGAGATAAAGTCAGTTGCGCCACCAGTTGCCTGGCTGATCTGTTCCGGAAGGATCTGTGTTCCACCACCAAGCTGCGCGAGTGCAGCCGGGATAGCCGGAAGCAGGTACACCGAAACAGCTATCATCGTAAATACGAAGGCGAGCTGCTTGAGGATTTTCTTATTCATTGGGAGAACGTTAAGGACCTTATTTCTTGTCAGATAGTATCAAATTTGTGTTCAAGGTGGCAAGCATTTGCCTTGTCTCTCACTGTTTTTTGGTTGACAGATTTTGATATTTTGCATTTTTTTAAAATCGCAAAAAAGCGGCATACATTGGGCACTCCCTGTATATATTTTACGATTGCATCATTTTTTTGGGTACGAGCAAACCCTTTGTCTTATTGAACATGAGTATCCCGATACACTTTTCACCCAGTATTCCCAGCACCTTTTCACCTTCGGAAAATACGGCACCGCTTGGTACCTGCTGACCATTTTTCAGAAGCTTCGCTTCCTTTTCCGAAAGTACCGCTTTCGGAAAATCAGGAAGTCCGGCATCTATGGGGAGAACCGCGTCTGAAGTTACCGCTTCAATATCGATTCCCCTATCTAAAGTAAAATTTCCGACACGGGTTCTTTTCAGGGCACTAATGTATCCACCGCACCCAAGTACTTTCCCGATGTCGTGAGCGAGGGAACGAATATACGTTCCGCTGCCGCACTCAACTTTGAGTGTGAGCAGCGGCCAACGGTACTCCAGTGTTTGTATGGATGATATGACAATCTTTCTTGGTTGTATGTCTGCTCTCTCCCCTTTTCTTGCAAGATCACACGCCTTCTGTCCGCCAATTTTTATCGCGGAAAATTGCGGAGGGACCTGATCCTGTTCACCGATAAACTGCGACACCACCTTTTCTGTCTGTTCTTTTGTAACGGGCGAATCTGTGACGCGGACAATCTCCCCTTCTGCGTCAAACGTATTACTCTCTGCTCCGAGAGTGATCTCCGCGATGTACTCTTTATCGCATCCCATCAGATACTCCACCAACTTGGTCGCCTCCCCAACCGCCAGCACAAGAACACCCGTGGCAAGCGGATCTAAGGTTCCCAGGTGTCCGATTTTTCTTGTATTCAAAATCTTCCTCGCCTTCTGCACAACATCATGCGATGTCCAGCCTGAGGACTTGTTGATAATCAGAAAACCGTTCATACGTACTTTATTCAAAAATTACCCTTTGTCACCCTGGACCAGATCCAGGGTCCAGCACTGGACCCCCGCCTTCGCGGGGGTGGGCATAAGAGTTGTTCCCTGTAAATTGTACTAGAGCTTACTGCTTACCAGCTTACCGCTTACCGCTTTCTTCCGCAGGGTTCGTGGTTTCTGTTCCGCAATTCTCTCGATATCCGCTCCGAGTTTCTGGAGTTTCGTGTGGATGTCTTCGTATCCCCTTTCAACGTAGTTGATATTCGTTATAACCGTTTCACCTTCCGCCATGAGCGCCGCGATGATAAGTCCGGCGCCGGCACGAATATCGCATGAAGCGATTTCGGCTCCCTTAAGCCTTGTTGGACCAACAATAAGCGCCTGATGAGGATTCAGGAATTCGATGTGCGCGCCCATCTTTTCAAGTTCGAAGAGGTAGTTGAGGCGACCTTCAAAGAGCGTTTCAAAAATTTTTGACACACCGTTTGCCCGAGTGAGCATTACCATGAATGGCGACTGCAGGTCTGTGGGGAATTTTGGAAAAATTCCCGTATCCACCTTTCTGATCGGCTGAAGATTCTCCGGTCCGATGATACGTACCGTGTCTTTTTCGAATGTTACTTTTGCACCCGCCTCCTCGAGTTTCTGCCACAGTACATCAAGATCGTGCCTTCTGCATTCGAGGATAACGACATCCCCTTTCGTCGCAGCGGCAGCAATGGCAAAGGTTCCTATCTCCAGATAATCGGCAATTACCCTGTGTTTCACGCCACGTAAACTTTTTACTCCTTCGATTGTGAGCGTATGCGCACCAATCCCGGAAATCTTTGCGCCACAGCTTACAAGAAAGTTACAGAGATCCTGCACGTGCGGCTCACAGGCCGCCAAACGGATTATCGTTTTACCCTGCGCCAAAGCGCAGGCCGCCACGATATTTTCCGTGGCGGTAACGGAGATCTCTTTCAGGGTGACTTCGTTACCTGTGATATTTTTTGCGGTTAAACGTATTTTTGTCGGAGATTCGTCGATGGTAACCCCAAGACACCTGAAGGCATCAAGATGGGTATCCACCGGTCTTTTCCCTATGATGCATCCTCCCGGAAACGCCATCTCCACCTCACCCGCGCGGGCGAGAAGCGGTCCCAAAAGAACTATGGATCCCCGGAGTTTCGACACGAGTTCATGCGGAATGCTGGTTTTTTTGATCTTCTTTGTGCAGATTTCGAGTCTCCCTTTTTCAAACGTGTATTTTGAACCTACGTATTCCATGATGCGAAGAAGCGTCCGGATATCGGAAATATCGGGTACATTTTCGAGTACGAATGTTTCGTCGGACAAAAGTGTTGCCGCGACTATCGGAAGCGCGGCATTTTTTGAACCGGAGGGAGTTACTTCACCCCTTAACGGCCGTCCGCCATGTATGACGTATCTCATAAGTGCTTTATTTCACGGAACGTATAATATCGACCTCTTCGATAAGCTCAACCCCAAAACGGTCTTTCACTTTTTTCTTCATGATGTCACGCAGTTTCAGAAGATCCTGAACGCTTGATTTTCCGGTATTCATAATCCAGTTCGCGTGTTCCTTCGCCACTTCCAGATTTCCGACACGCAGCCCCTTTGCCCCCGCTTCTTCCAAGAGTCTCCCTGCTAAGCCTCCGGAGGGATTTCGGAAAAATGATCCGCAGGTAAGCCCTTTGGGATCTTTTTTCTGTCTCGCTTCCGTCATTTTCTGGATCCTCTCGTTAAATTCATCCACTCCGATCTCCTTCATCTCAAGATACACTTCAAGAAGTACAATCCCCCTGTTTTGTTTCAGAATACTGTTTCGGTAGGTAAACCCGAAAAAACTTTTTGTGACATTCTTTATCGCCCCCTTCTCCCAAACCTTCCCTCCCGTCACGATGTTGCACATTTCCATTCCAAAGGCTCCGGCGTTATTCCATACGGCTCCTCCAATAGTTCCCGGAACTTTTGAGAGCATCTCCAGCCCACCAAGTCCCCTTTTCTGGCACTCGGAGTTCAAAGCTCCGATAGTCGCTCCTGACTCTACTGTAAGCCGTGCATCTTGAACAACTATTTTATTCAACTTGTTTCTGATCACCACACCCTCAAAAACCTTATCGGCAAATATGGAATTTGCTCCGCTTCCAAGAATCGCGAAGGGAGTCTTGGTTTTATATAGCTCATTTAAAAGAGAAATAAGCTCTTTTTGCTCGGTCGCTTCGTAAAAATACGCAGCCTTCCCGCCAACACCCATGGTGGAATATTGACTTAAATCAATATTTTTCCGGAACCCAAATTTTTCCGCAACAGTCTTCATAAAACGGCTCTTTAAATCGAACGGAAGATAGCATATTTACCGCTCTTTTTCCATGAAAACAAGAGGGAAAGTCATTTTTCATTTTCCACTCCACTGGTTGACACCGCATGCGTTTTTCCCTAACATCCCTCTAGTTTTCCAGACGCCACCTTGGCGAGGCTGAGAGCCTTCAGCCAATATAAAGTGCATCGCTCGGTTGGAAAGAACAAAAATGAAATACAAAGATATATGTGAGTATTGAGATAGACGCCACCTTGGCGAGGCTGAGAGCCTTCAGCCAATATAAAGTGCATCGCTCGGTTGGAAAGAACAAAAATGAAATACAAAGATATATGTGAGTATTGAGATAGACGCCACCTTAGCTCAGCTGGTAGAGCATCTGTTTTGTAAACAGAGGGTCGTCGGTTCGAATCCGACAGGTGGCTCCAATTTTCTGTTGGGCAGATTTCTGAAAATTCAGAAAAACTGGAAATTCGAAATCCTAAATTCGAAATTCGAAACAATATCAAATAACAGAAATACAAAATTCAAAACGGAAATGCAGAGCTTCAGAAATGCCCACCCCCGCGAAGGCGGGGGTCCAGAGCTTGAGTACTTCAGGACTGGACCCCCGATCGGGTCGGGGGTGGGTAAAAAATGGGTGTCGGGGGTGGGCTGCATGAGAGACAGAAATACCGTTTGGAATTTTAGATTTTAGAATTTGTTTCGAATTTCGTGCTTCGAATTTCGGATTTGTTTAGGATTTAGTGCTTAGGATTTAGGATTTCAGATGATGGGACTTAGAATTTAGTGTATATTCGCTTCTCCGCTTATTGGAGTTTTATGGCTTTTTATGATATAATACTACGAAATAACCCCCTTTTCTTGAAAAGAAAATGGCTCATTATAGCGGGTGCGAGCGTCGTTGCCGTCGGAATTCTTGGCTACATTGTTTGGCCGAGCGGTTCCGCGTATGAAACGCATGTCGCGCAGGCGATGACGCTGAAGCGAACCATTACTGTTTCCGGATCTGTTGAATCTCCGGAGGAGATTGATCTTGCCTTTAAAACCAGTGGAAGAGTTGAGGAGATTGCTGTGACTACAGGGCAACAGGTAAAGGCAAAAGATTACCTTATGAAACTTGAAACAAGAGAGGCTGAAAATGCTATCAGGCAGGCACAGGCTTCGGTTTCCGAAGCTGTGGCGAGACTTCGGCAGCTTGAGGCCGGAATAACGGATGAGCAGAGGGCTTTGTTGCAGTCGAATGTCACTTCCGCGGAAAGAACATTGAGTGATGTAAGGCAGACGACGGTATTTCAGGTAAGAACTTCTGAAAGGGCTGCGGAAAGCGCTAAGACCGCTTATGACAATGCCACAAAAAACTATCAGGAAGGAAAACTCCTGTTTGATCAGGTCGCGGCACAGTCGTTATCCGGAGGATTTCTGACTGCGAAATCCGCAGTTTCAAGTATTTTGAGTCTTCTTGAGCAGACGGATCTCATCATGGGATTTACCGATCGCTACAAGACATATAACGATGACTACGAAAACCTTCTTTCATCTTTGAATTTGAGTTATAAATCGGCCGCGCAACGTGAGTTTATGAGCATCCAGGCGAATGTTGCCACTATGGCCTCATATGAAAATGACAGTTTTCTGTACATGGAAAAAGCCGAGCCGTTACTCGACTCCGCCATCAGTCTCGCGGAAAACATGAACGGCGTGTTGAGCAACACGGTCCCTTCGATCGATCTTTCACAGTCAACCATCAGCGGCTGGCAGAACTCTATTATTTCCATAAAGACGAATCTTATATCCTCACGAAACTCCGTTCAGAGTGCTCTTTCTCAATTGAAAAACGTACAGACGAGCGGAGGAATAACCGTTATGGGACTGCAAAATTCTCTTTCACAGCTTGAAAATGCCGTGAGCACCGCAAGATCCGCTTTGGACCGCGCTAATACCGACCTTGCACTCGCAAGATCACAGGCAACGTCACAGGTTACTCAGGCGGAAAATAATTTGACGCTAACAGAGCGTGAACTCGCAAACCGATCTTCTCCACCGAGAAATGTGGATCTGCAAATTTACCGGGCATCGGTTTCTCAGGCTCAGGCAAGACTGAATGAAGCTATTATCATGAGGGATAATCTGCTTCTTACCGCACCCCTTGATGGAACTATCGGAAAGATTGAATTCGGAAAGGGTGAATCTATCGGCGTTGGACAGACCGCGATTTCATTGATTGCCGGGGAGGCGAGCCAGGTAATAATCAATTTTCCGGAGACCGATATTGTGTTTATTCATGAGGAAAAACCTTTGACATTCACATTCGATGGCTTTACGCAGGACTATGTTTATAACGGAACGGTTGATGTCATCGAGCCGTCACCTACGGAAATACAGGGTGTTATTTATTACAAATCGTACATCTCTTTTAACCCCAACCAGTATCCGGAAGTACAGCCGCGCTCGGGAATGACAGTAAATGTTGATATCGTGGCTGATCAAAAAGACGCCGCTATTGCCGTTCCCTACAGCGCCGTTAAGGAGGATAAGTTTGGCAACAGAAATGTCGCCGTTTTCCCCGCCGGAGACGAGTCGCAAGAGCCACAACTTGTCGAGGTAAGTACCGGATATGAAGGAGACGAATATATTGAAATTCTTTCCGGAATCAATGCTGGGGATTTAGTTCTTTTGGACGTACAAAAGTTCCAAGAATAAAAACACATGCCCCATAAACCACAAAAAAAATCGATTATCCGCCTCACGGATATTCATAAGGAGTTCCGAATGGACGGGCAGGTTACCAAGGTAATCAATGGCATCTCCCTTGAGGTTGATGAGGGCGATTATTTTGCCATCACCGGCCCTTCGGGATCCGGAAAATCAACACTCATGTACATTGCAGGACTTCTCCTTCGACCTACCTCCGGAGAGTATCTTCTTGAACAGAGTAATGTCACATCACTGAGTGACAATGAACTTGCCGAAGTCCGAAACAAAAAAATTGGTTTTATATTTCAACAGTTTAATCTGCTGCCAAGAATCAGCGCCTGGGAAAATGTTGCGATCCCGCTCATCTACAGCGGGGTTTCTCAGCATGAACAGAAAGAGCGGGCCATTCAGGTCCTCACCAAGCTTGGACTTGGTGACCGTGTGAACTTCCGGCCAAATCAGCTTTCAGGCGGTCAGCAACAGCGAGTCGCGATAGCGCGAGCGCTTATTAACAATCCTGCGATCCTGATCGCCGATGAGCCCACGGGCGCACTCGACTCAAAGTCCACCGAACAGATTATGGAAATTCTCGATGACCTCAACGCACGGGGCCAGACCATTCTTATGATTACCCATGAATTAGAGGTTGCCGATCACGCAAAAAAACATATCGGTCTTAAGGATGGCATCGTTGTCGAAAACCATACGCACCATGAAAAACATGATTAAGGAATCCATCAAAAACGCCCTGCGATCTCTGTACGCCAATAAGATGAGAACATCTCTCACGCTTCTTGGCATTGTTATCGGCATCGCTTCGGTTATTACCATGCTTTCCGTGGGAAGAGGGGCGCAGGAGCTCATTTTGGACCAGATTCGCGGCATCGGTTCCCAACTTTTGATGGTTACCGCCGGAGGATCAAGTCAGGAATTCGGACCTCCCGCAGCTGTCGAGGGCATTATTATCAAAACGCTTACCATGCGTGATGTGGAGGCAATCCGGAACAACGCAAAATATATTCAGGTTGTTGCCCCCATGTCGAATTTTTCGCAGTTTCGTATCCGAAAAGGAAATCAGGAGGATATCTATACCGTACAGGGAAGGGACAAGGATTTTTTCACTTCGCGAAATTATGAATTCGCGGAAGGACGTAACTTTACGCAGTCGGAAAACGACAGCACGGCAAAAGTGGCTATACTTGGATCAAAAGTAAAAGAGGAGCTCTTCGGCAATTTTTCCGCCATTGGTGAATATCTTCGAATCGGTGAAACGAATTTTCGCATTGTCGGATCCCTCCAGAAAAAGGAGTCTGCCCTGATTATGGGAGGTATCGATGATGAAACCATAATGTTGCCGGTTGAAACGGCACAGAAGACAGTCCTTGGACAGGATTACCTTTTCGGCATTTCATTGCAGGCGACAAGCGAAGACACGATCGAACTTGCAAAAGCTGAGGTGCGACGCATCCTTCGACGCGAACACCGATTACAGCAAAGCGAACAGGATGATTTTACCATCAGTTCCCAGCAGGATGCCCTTGCGATGATTGAAGTTTTCACTTCTCTTCTTGCCCTTTTTCTGGCAGCAATCGCCGCTATTTCACTCCTTGTCGGCGGTATCGGCATTATGAACATAATGCTTGTGTCCGTCTTTGAGAGAACAAAGGAGATCGGTCTTTTGAAGGCTCTCGGCGCTAAAAATCGTGATATTTTTCTGGAGTTTATTATTGAAACCATGGTGGTTATGACCATGGGAGCCATTATCGCCCTTATTTTTGGAGGTACTCTTTCGTATATCGCTTCCGTAATCGGAGGCTGGAATACCATCCTCGCCGCCGAATCCATTCCCCTTTCGTTTGGAATGGCTTTTGGTTTTGGTTTTATTTTCGGAATGTATCCGGCAATAAAAGCAGCGCGCATGGATCCCATCACCGCGCTTCGGTACGAATAATTTTTTCGTTGTATGCTCTGGGCTTTCATCAAAACGGCGTTTCGTGACTTCTGGGCCAACAAAATAAAAGCGGGGCTCACGATGCTTGGTATTGTTATCGGTATTACCGCCGTCATTATCATCCTCTCGGTCGGGCAGGGTGTTCAAAGCAACCTCCTTTCGGAACTTGAGAGTTACGGACAAAACGTTTTGTACGTTGTGGGTGGAAGCACCAAGTCCGGCGGGCTTACCGCCTTTACCGGATCCGTAAAAACACTTACGTGGGATGATTTTGTTTCCATGAAAAATTCTTCGATCTTTACGAATATTACAAAATTTTCCGCTATCTCCTATCGCGCCCAAACGCATATTCGCAAACGTGACGCCGATATTATGGTTCCCGTCCAGGGCGCCGACAGTAAATATTTCGAGATGTTCAACTACACGATAGCGGAGGGCCGAAGCTTTACTGAAGCGGAAGACACGTCGCTTTCGCGAGTCGCCATACTCGCCCCGGGAGCAAAAAAAACTCTCTTTGGAACATTCAGCCCGCTTGGCCAGTTTGTACGCGTGAATAACATAAATTTCAGGGTTATCGGAGTTTTGAGTGATCGCGCCTTCGAGCGCTCAACAGGCGCGAGAGAATATGACATGGTGTACATACCACCCCGTGCGATAATGAAACTTATTTTAGGAGAAGACTACTTGCTTGGCATTGGGGCCGAAGTTGATGACCCGGAAAATATTGATTATATGAAAGGGCAGCTCGAGCAATTTTTGCGAAGAAAACATCAGTTGCAAGACCGACAGGATAGTGATTTTTCTGTCATGAGCATGCAGGAGTTTCTGGAAACTTTTAAAACAGTGACCAATGCCATGAGACTCTTTCTTTTTGTTGTTACGGCGATCTCTCTTATTGTCGGCGGAATAGGCATTATGAACATAATGCTCGCAAGTGTGGTTCAGCGCACGAAAGAAGTGGGCTTAAGAAAGGCTCTTGGTGCAACAAACTTTTCCATCATTCTCCAATTCCTTACGGAAACCATTCTGATTATGCTGATAGGTTCTGTAGTCGGCATTATCCTGGGCTCAACGGTGTCCTATTTTGTCGCACAGTATGGAGGCTGGGGCGATAAACCGATAGCACTCATCTCCATACCGCTCGCCCTTGGCGTCTCTTTCGCCTTCGGCATCATCTTTGGACTCTATCCGGCATTTAAAGCGGCCAAGATGGATCCGATTGAGGCGCTGAGGTACGAGTAAAACAAAAAGCGATAAGCTGTAAGCGGTAAGCTTGTAAGCTGGTAAGCTTTGGGTTATTCAGAACTCAAGAAATTAAGCGGTCTTGTCTCTCGTATCCAGTTTTGTCACCGCTTCCGGATTACTGGAGTAGACAACTCCCATCTGTATCCCCTTTTTCTCCGCCGAGTCGAATCTTTCGGCAATCTCCTCCTCCTTTTTGAGATCGAAGAGATTTACTTTCACTCCGTTTTTTTGACACTCCTGCGCGAATGTGTGCAATTTTTCCCTTTTGTATATCGCCTTTACGATGAGTTTTTTTACTGACCCCGGGATGCCGGGTATTTTATTCACCAGCGATTGCAGTGACCCTTCTATATCCTGAATGTTCACACTACCGTTTCGCAGCACTTTGGACATTATTTTCATGCCTTCTTCCCCTTCTATCGGCGTGCCTCCGAAAGCCGCCGTGTGTTTTCCAACAACATCCAGCCCCTGCTTCTCTGCAAAATCGACGATGTCTTGGTAGTGAGCCTCCGGATCGAGCGCATATGCATCGGTGATTACTTCGCTTCCGGTGGTGAGAACTTCGGGCTGTCCTTCAGCAATGGCTTCCGCACGTCTTTTTGCAAACCATGTTGCTATTTGTCCGAGCCCCACCTTTCCTAATATGCTTCCAAAGAGCATGCCGGATGAGTTTCTGTTAATTTTTTTGAAAATCCATTTACTGAGTGCACTGAGCGACGGGTAATAACTCATGCTGTAGGAAAGCGTGGGATCTTTTTCGTACATGTACTGAAGCGCCTGCGGAAACCAGGAAACAATAGCCACGCGATGCTGAAGTTTATAATCATGAATGAGTTTCAAAATTTGATCGAGCATCCCTTTGTCAAAATCTTTGATGTCTATATTGATCTTTGTTGCCTCATTGCCGGATTCTGAAACGAATTTCAGAAAATCGCCAAGCGAGGTGATGTGCCCCCCATTCTTCATACCGACCTGCCGAAGCTCCTCATATTTCAGATCTTTTATTGCTTCCGGTCTGCTGGAGGAGGCCCCCAGTGTCGCATTGTGGTGAATGATCGGAAGACCGTCTTTGCTCATACGGATATCAAATTCCATTTCGGAAACATTCTTCGTTATGGCCGTTTCAAGCCCCTCTTTCGAAGCTTCGTCTTTATGGAATCCGCGTACACGGTGAGCCAGCACCGGTCTCTTGCGGGATGCGCTTATAAGAGATAGTGCGTGATCTATTTCACCATCAATAATTTGCGTAATAATCTGATTTCTCGTATCGGAACCTTTCACAGCCTCTTTCATCTCGTATTCCAAAAAACTATCAAGCTTCTCCTGATACTCCTCCATATTGAGACCATCTTTAAAAATCTCTTTAAGCGGCTTTTGTAACACGCCGATTATGCTTTCCAGGGCCACCTTAAGATCATCTTTTGTTCCCTCATCAAGAAAAAAACCATAATCAGGCATGTTCCCTTTGATCTGTATGAAACGGTCCTTGATGATTTTTACAAGACGTTTCTGTTCCAGAACCACTTCGCGCGCTTTCATGGCGGCATCTTTTACTTTGTTTACGGTTTCATCCGCTTTCTTATCACGAAGGTTCGCCGTAACCTGCACCTCTTTAGGAAGCTGTCCCCCCTGAAACCGGATAACATCAAAAATCTGCTGTCTTGTGGCTTTTTGGATATCAAGAATCTCTTGCGGCATTTCCGTGACCGCTTTCGCGCTCTTGCCAGACTCCACGACTATTTTCTCCGAGATTTCGGATGGTTTATTGACCATTTTAGATTCAGCTAATTCTTACGATTATACCACTAATTTATGGCTTACACAAGAGCTGTGTTGGTTCTCATTCCATATGTTTCGATTGTGCCGACAGCCGGTATTGCGATTGACTGATATGTGATGCATCAGTACTATTCCCTCAGCTCGTTTTGGGTCGGTACCAAAGTGGCCAACTGGGGCGGACTGTAAATCCGCTGGCTCTGCCTTCGGGGGTTCGAATCCCTCCCGGCCCACCATGAATTATTTCCTCTCGCTTCGCTCGATGAAAAATTCATGGCTCGCCCTAGTACTCCTGAAGAAATAATTCATGGCCGACTTGTTCGCTGAAACTCGTGAAAAATTCATGGCTCGCCCTAGTTCTTCTGGAGAAATGATTCATGGCTGGCTTGTTCGCTGAAACTCATGAAAAATTCATGGCTCGCCACTAGTACTCCTGAAGAAATAATTCATGGCCGGCTTGTTCGCTGTGCATTTCATCCGGAATTTCATAAATAATTCATACATTATTTTATTTTTGCCGGCGACATCGGTATCCTTACCTTCTTGCTTATATCCATGATCCGCTGACATGTTTTTTACGTATGTTCTTCGGAGCGAGGTTGATGGAAAACTGTACATTGGATTTACGCGCAATGTCCAAGATAGACTGTCTAGACACAACAAGGGCGACGTTATTTCCACGCGACGACGAAGACCGTTGAAACTCATATTCTATGAGGCCTACGTTTCCAAAAAGGATGCGTTGAGAAGAGAGGGGTATTTTAAGACCAATCCTGGAAAGAGAGCCCTGAGAATCATCCTTAGGGAAACCTTATGTGTCGTTGGTGCTCTGCAGTCTTGAGCTTCGAAGAACTCTTTGTTGTACACCACCACACGTGCCCTTGATATTTTTCCCATAATATATCAAAATACGCGCTCCTTGGACGACGTCTTATGCGCCTTTCAAGGTGAATGTTCTTTGATAAAAACCGTTTTTAACATAATTTTTTAGATACCTTTGAATTAGGAGAAATCTCATGAAATGTATTTCTATTCCTCTTTTTTTCATTTTTTTTCTTTTGGTTGGGTTAAGCTGTGAACCAACAAACGACCTTCCTGAAGCATTACATTTTACATTGAGCCCCAGTGTTTTACGCGGTAATCAGGGCTCTGCAAACCCTTCTTCCCTTCTGCAACTTATTTCTGTGGAACCGAATACCGATGCCAAAATCGTTACCGTGATCATCAAGGTTACCGGTGACGCAGAAGTATCTGAAGCTGTACTGATTGCCGGATGTAATGTGATCCCTACTTCTACGCGACATGTGACCACAAAGGATGGAGGTAAGCCAAATATCCCTACCGATCACATTTCGAAAGAAACCATCTTCACTTTTGAAATTGTCCCGACTTTACCATTATTCAAGCGCCAACCGATTATGCTGCTGGGAAAGGTATCTGCGCTCACGGATAATAACTGCCCGGTAAGAACACTCAAAATTGAGCTTTTAAAAATCGATAACATGGAGGTCATGGATATGAGCACTACAGTATCGTGGTCAACCTCCACGAGTTATTTGGAACAATAAAACGGTTTTTTTTCTTTAACCCTCCGCTTAAACGGAGGGTTTTTCGAAATGCTGAAGTGATTTCTGTACACATTTTTTATACAGTTTTGCGCTCTTTCTGGTGCGACTAGTGAACTTTTCTAGTACTATGCGTACACATATATTTATGAGGTATGCTTCCCGCTCGCAGAAAAACTCGTGAAGTTCGCGTTGGCGGTATCGGCATCGGCGGAGAGAACCCGGTACGGGTTCAAACCATGCTGAATACCGATACGCTGAATATTGATGCCTGCGTGAAACAGATTATTGAGTGTGTCAGGGCTGGAGCCGAACTCGTTCGGCTCACGACTCAGACACCGAAACATGCGAGGATGCTGGGGGAGATTAAGAAAAAACTCCGGAGTGAGAATTGTGATGTCCCGCTGATCGCTGATGTGCATTTTTCGCTTGAAACGGCCATGGAAGCACTCCAGTGGGCGGATAAGGTGCGCGTGAATCCGGGTAATTTTCTGAAGCCGGGACAAGAGATCGAAGAAGGACTTCTCCCATTTATTCAGGCTGTCAAAAAGGCCGGAAAACCGATCCGCATCGGGGCGAACCACGGTTCGCTTTCAAAAAGAATTCTTGAAAAATTCGGAGACACGCCTCTTGGCATGGTGGAGTCTGCCATGGAATACCTGCGAGTTTTTAAGAAACATGGTTGTAACGAAATGGTTGTAGCCATGAAGGCTTCAAGCCCGCTTGTTATGATCGAAGCGAACAGACTGCTTGTGAAAAAGATGGATGAGGATGGCATGGATTATCCTTTGCATTTGGGTGTTACGGAGTCCGGAAACGCGGATGCCGGAAGAATTAAATCGGCCATAGGTATCGGCACGCTACTCATGGAGGGACTTGGGGACACTATCCGTGTTTCTCTGACAGAAAATCCGGTGAATGAGATCTCCGTTTGCTACGACATTCTGCAGGCGACGGGAAGAAGGACCACGAAAACAGAGTTTATTTCCTGCCCTTCGTGCGGAAGAACGCTTTTTAATATCGAAAAGACAACTAACGAGATTAAGAAGAGACTAAGCCATTTTCCCGGAGTGAAAATTGCGATCATGGGTTGTATTGTGAACGGACTTGGGGAGATGGGAGATGCGGACTTCGGATACATCGGAGGAAAACCGGGACTGGTGAATCTGTATAAACACGGGGAGCTTGTGAAGGAGGATGTGCCGGAGGAAAAGGCGGTAGATGAGTTGGAACAACTCATTGATAGCGGTAAGCGGCCCCGCAGAGCGGGGTCCCGTTTTGCGGGATAAGCTTGTAAGCTGATAAGCTCTTGTATGAAGACAATAAGTATTTCAGTTCGTGGCAAAGTCCAGGGTGTGTTCTTCCGTGCGAACACCGAGAAAATTGCGCGGGAGCTTAAACTCCTCGGCTGGGTGAAAAATGAGGATGATGGTTCTGTCCGAATCGTTGCGCGCGGTGATGAAGCTTCTCTAAAGAAGCTTATCGATTGGTGTCATAAGGGGCCCGAAGCGGCGCGGGTGGACAGTGTGGAGATTACGGAAGTGGATACGGATGTTCCACTTGGAGATTTCTGTATATACCGCTCCTGCTAGACTACTAGAAGAAAACGAGAGTTTCCGGACTGAATGTCAGGAGAATGCCGAGAATGAGCATGAGAATTCCGCCAACGAGATGGCTGAAGCGGGTGTATTTTGTCGTGAGACCGATTCGCTCGAAACTCACAAGCGCTATACCAAAGATGAAAAGATCGTCGATCATGTACATGGCAATGTACAGGAACATATAAAACTGTTTCGTGATAAAGGGTAATGGATTGAGCTCGAGAATTTTTGTGAATGCCTGTGGTATTCCAACGGAACAGGCGAACTCAATAACGTTGACGGAGAAGGCGAGAAATAGGACTCCGGCAAGTGTTGCCAGTGTCAGTTCCGATTGGACGAGAGCTCGTATTCTGCTGATCGTTTTTTTCTTCGTTTCCGATCCTGTTACCTTGCAGGTGGTATCCCCTTTTCTCCATTCGTTGAGGAAAAAAATTCCTGCCCCCATTGCCACCACTCCGACAATGGGAGTGATAATAGTATCAAGTCCGACAAAATCCCACGCGGTAAACCACACATTGAGAATGAGGTAATACATGATAGCCTCTGCGAAAATAAACACCCCCGCGAGCTGCCACATCTTCTTTCTTGATCCCACTTCAATAAGGATCGTCAGGAAGATCACAAGTGCCCACATGGCGCATGGATTGAAACCGTCGACAAATCCCAGAATGACCGACAGAACCGGCAGAGAATAATCGAAGAGATTGAGCGTTCCTATAAACGGAACCGGTACAAGAAACTCCGGTTTTTCCGCGGTACAGATCCCGACATCCTCAAGACAGAAGGCCTCGGTGTCGAACACGCTTTTTGGTTTCGGGTCGAGGAGATAATCTTCCAAAGAAAGCGGTAACGCTTTCTTTCTTACTTCCCTGAGGACGTTTTTAATCTGTTCTCCTGTTGTTTTCTCGGTATCAAAACCTTGAAGAATGAATCCTTCGATAAAAGTGATGGGTGTTACCTGAGGGAGAGAGGCTGATACCGTTATCTTTTGGAATAACTCTTTGTCTTCCTTTACATCAAGTGAGTGACTTTTGATCTGAATTCCGGCATCCGTTTTATTGAGAGCCTGCAAGAATGCCGCTTCATCTTCGCAGTGCTTACACCCTTCCCGCTCGAACAGGTGAACTATAACTCCCCTCTCCCCTTCGGCAAAGGTCGGAGTGATAGCTCCGAAAACAAGGGAGAGCGTAAAAATGAGAAGGGCAATCTTTTTCATTTGAGAAAAACTATTCCAACTCGCTGCCATCTTCGCCGCCAACAGCGTTTTTCATCTCTTCTTCATTTTTTGGACCAATGAGTCCATAAAGAAGGAATCCAAATCCCATGAATAGAAGAACAACATCAAGTATGCGAACTGCGACGTACTGCCAGGTTGTTATATGTACCGCTGATGCGAATGCGGGAATAAAGCTCACAAGATCGGCGAGTATTTTTGCAAATCCCGTTGCCTGATCCGATGAAACCATGGCAAGACCAAGACCGTCCGTGAGAGATCCTTCGGACCCAAGAACCGTGAAGTCCATCAAAATAAAAAGATATACTCCTCCAACCGCGAAAATAATCCCAATAAGCAACATGACAAGTTTTATTTTCTTTAGCATATATGTGTAAAGGTTATGCCCCGGCATTATATGCCATATCGCCTCAAGAAAAAATAATTGATTTTTGCGTACGATTCGGGTACTTACAGTAGCGCTGAAGTGCAATTGCCTTCACAAGCCACCGCAAAATTGTTACTCTGCTTCTGTTTTTGCGAAAAAACCTCTGACGAGATGGTTTGGGGGTTGTACAAATCGGTACGTATGGCGAGGTAGCTCAGTGGTAGAGCAGAGGACTGAAAATCCTTGTGTCGAGAGTTCAATTCTCTCCCTCGCCACCATTCTCCGAAGGAGAATGGATTAAGAAGATGCAAGTATCAAATTGTTTTATATGCAACACATCATCATTCATAACACCTGGTGGAAAGACGTCAGAAGCTGGCGTTAGTGTTTTGTGTGTGTTTTTTTCTCTACTATCGCCGGCTTAGGGCGATTTTTTTATATATGTAATTTTTTTCTTATGAAAACATATGACATACAGCCAACAAAAGACGGGTATTTTGGAACATATGGAGGACAGATTATTCCGCCGGACCTCAAGGGAATATTCAACGAGATTGCTGATTTTTATAATGGGATCAAAAACGATCCCGACTTTGTGAGCGAGCTCCATTATTACAGAAAGCATTATATCGGAAGGCCGAGTCCTATATATTTTGCTGAAAAGCTGAGCCGCAAATGCGGCGGCGCAAGCATTTATTTGAAACGCGAGGATCTGAACCACACCGGTGCGCATAAAATCAATCACACTATCGGTGAGGCGCTTCTTGCGAAGCGCATGGGAAAGAAAAAGCTGCTTGCCGAGACCGGAGCTGGCCAGCACGGCGTCGCTCTTGCCACCGCGGCGGCGGTGGTTGGCATCCCCTGTGAGATACACATGGGTGAAATAGATGCCAATAAGCAAAAACCCAACGTCACCCGCATGAAAATGCTGGGCGCAAAAGTTGTGGTGGTTACTCAGGGGACAAAAACGCTGAAGGATGCCGTGGATAGCGCCTTTGGCGCGTTTCTTTCCGATCCTCAAAATATTTTCTTCGGCATAGGATCTGTAGTTGGACCGCACCCTTTTCCTATGATCGTGCGAGATCTCCAGAGAATTGTCGGAGAGGAGGCGAAACAACAGTTTCGGGAGATGACCGGCACGCGGCCCGATCATCTTGTTGCCTGTGTTGGCGGAGGCAGTAATGCCATCGGTCTCTTTTCCGCCTTCTTGGATGATCTTGATATAGCCATATACGGAGTTGAGCCGAGCGGACGAGATCTCTCTCTTGGTAATCATGCCGCCACCCTTACGCTCGGATCACCGGGGAATATTCATGGAATGCATACGTATCTTCTGCAGGATGCGAACGGCAATCCCCTTCCCGTATACTCAATTGCCTCCGGCCTCGATTACCCGGGAGTTGGTCCGCAGCATAGTTTCTTAAAAGATATGAAACGCGTTCAGTATAAGGTAATCAGCGACAAGGAGTGTCTGCATGCTTTCATGGAACTTTCGCGCGTTGAAGGAATTATCCCCGCCCTCGAAAGTGCTCATGCCGTCGCCTATGCTCTGCAGCTGGCACCGACACTCCCGAAGGACAATACGATTCTTGTAAATCTTTCCGGACGCGGCGATAAGGATCTCGATTTCGTTGCCGATCTACTCGGAATCTAAATGATATTTTTGCACTACAAAAATCCACCCCGCCTGAGGCGGGGTGGATCTATTTGTTTTTCTAGAGACCTATGCTTATTCGCAAGATCGGCAAGCGAAAAGGCCGTATATTGCCGCAACACCAACGAGAATGTAGATCACCCATTCCACCTGTGGCCATATGCCAACACCATTAACAATGAGATTCACAACATTCCAGTTGCTCTCGGCAAACTTCCCGAGACCAACTAGACCCCAGTTAATAGATCCAATTACCATGAGCCACCATGCAAGGAGGCCTAGACCGCTTTTATGCTTCATGGGAGATAAAAATGAAGAGTAAAAAATTTATTCATATGGTATGCTTTTTTTGTAAAAATGCAAATTCTGTAAACGTTTTTTCTGTTAGACCAACATATTCTTTCAAAATTGCATTATATTTTTTTTCCCAATAATGCTCACATTTCTCTGTGCCTGACTTTTTTCTGCCTCATCCTTTTCCCTACGCTGTCCTTCAAAAAACGGATTTGCTATCGGCAACAGTTCTTGTAGACTTGATTCCTGCTGATATTTTTCAGATCCACTCATCGTACACGACATGATTATCGTAATGCGAAAAAACGCTCCTCGGGATCAGATTGAACATGTTATTTCCGAGGTTGAAAAAAGCGGGTTGAAACCCATGCCACTTTTTGGAACCGAGAGAACGGTTATTGCCGTTATCGGCGATGAGCGGCTTGTGGATATTAAACATTTTCGCGCCATCGTGGGAGTGGAGAGTGTCATGCCGATACTTAAACCCTACAGACTCGCGGCGCGGGATACTAAGCACGACAATACCGTTATTGAAGTGATCCCGGGAATCCGTATTGGTGGTGATGAGGTTCATATCATTGCCGGTCCGTGTTCCGTTGAAAGTTATGAAGTCCAGAAAAAAACTGTGGAGAAAGCGCGGCATCTTGGTTGCGCTCTCCAGCGCGGCGGAGCTTTTAAGCCCCGCACCTCTCCCTACGCCTTTCAGGGGCTTGGAGAAGAGGGCTTAAAAATAATGTCGCGCGTCCGGGAAGAGACCGGCTCCCCTATTTGCACGGAAGTTATGGATCCGAGACTTGTTCCCTTGGTAGCTGAATACTCTGACATTTTGCAGATCGGAGCGCGTAACATGCAAAATTACAATCTTCTCCGTGAGGTTGGAAGGACAAAAAAACCCGTTCTTTTGAAGCGTGGTTTATCAGCCACGATTGATGAGCTTCTTATGGCCGCCGAGTATGTCATGAGTGAGGGGAACCCGAATGTCATTCTTTGTGAACGCGGAATTCGAACTTTTGAAAATGCAACACGCAATACGTTGGACATCAGTGCAATTCCCGTACTCAAAAAACTCACCCATCTTCCTGTTATTATCGATCCGAGCCATGCGGCCGGAGTGCGTGATTACATTCCCGCTCTTGCCAGAGCGGCGATTGCCGCTGGCGCTGACGGCCTTATTATTGAAGTTCATCCCACGCCGGAGACATCCCCTTCGGATGCCGATCAAACCATCAGCTTGGAAACACTTGAAAAGATTGTTGGTGAGCTTCATCTTATCGCAAAGGCTATTGGCAGAAAAATGTGGTCTGAAAGCATGTAAATCCGTACAATTTTTTTATTCTACTTGATTGAAATTATTCCCATTTCGCGTGCTCGCTTTAAGCCGATTTATGTCCCCGGATCAAAATCCCTGACGAATCGAGCACTCCTTTTGGGAGCACTGGCACATGGAGACACCATTCTTCATAGCGCTTCCCGTTCCGATGATTCAAAGTACATGATGGAAGCGCTTCGCATGATTGGCGTGCGCATCTCCGAACTTGAAAACACCATTGTTTTAGAGGGCGGAAAACCTTTTCATAATCCCGGGCAGACTGTTTCCATTGGAAATGCCGGGACCGCTATGCGTTTCCTTGGTGCGCTTGCGCCCTTTGTCCCGGGGGAGGTTATTTTGGACGGGGATCTCCGCATGCGTGAACGCCCGATAGGCGATCTTGTACTTGCATTACGACAACTGGGTGCTGAAATTTCTTATCTTGGAAATATCGGATTTCCACCGATTAAGATCATGGGGTCCAGGCTCCACGGAGGTCCGGTTCACATACGTGCGGATATCAGTAGCCAGTATCTCTCCGCCCTTCTTATGGTTGCACCACGCATTGGCGAGCCGGTTTCCATTCGCTTGGACGGACCGATGGTTTCAAAACCATATATCGATATGACTTTGAGACTCATGCGCGCCTTTGGCGCGGTTGTCACCAATGACGCGTATACAACATTTTCCGTGACTCCGGGTGCATACATGGCACAAACGTATACGGTTGAGGGCGATGCCTCCTCAGCTGCTTATTACTGGGCGATGTCTTTTCTGCATGATACTCCCCTTTCCGTTATCAATGTTCCGAATAACTCACTTCAGGGAGACAGTATGTGCTTTGGGCTTCTCGAAAACTTAAAAACTGAAATTCCGAGTGAAATCGACATGAACGACATGCCTGACTGTGTTCAAACCCTTGCGGTTGTTTTGGCTACTATTCCTAAGAAAACTTGTATAAAAAATGTATTCAATCTTCGCGTAAAAGAGACTGACAGGCTGAGTGCACTTGCGACTGAACTTCGAAAGGTTGGCGCTAAAATAGAAGAGGGCGATGACTTTATTCGCATTACCGGATCCAAAAAACTTCATGGTGCGCTCATCACTACATATGGAGACCACCGTATGGCAATGAGCTTTGCCATACTCGGAACAAAAATCCCCGGAATGCAGATTGATAATCAGCAGTGTGTTTCAAAAAGCTACCCGGCCTTTTGGGATGATTTAAAGAGTTTGGGGGTCGGCATCAAAATTATTTCACCATGAACATTGTTTTTATAGGCCTCCGCGGTACCGGAAAAACCACTATGGCAAAGATGCTTTCTAAGGAGCTTTCCCTTCCCTGGATCGATACGGATAAGGAACTGGAGAAGAAGGCTGGAATGAAAATCCATGCTTTTGTAAAACTCCATGGCTGGAACAAATTTCGCGATCTTGAACATAGCGTATGCAAAGAGTGTTCCAAACTTTCCAACCACATCATCTCTACCGGTGGCGGAAGTTTTGCATACGAACGAAATTCACAACTCTTTTCTCAAAACAGCATTATCGTGTGGCTCACTCTTCCCATCCATCACATGCGCACGATTTCCGGAAACTTAAAAAAAAGACCGCGGCTCACAACACTCCCAACGCTTCATGAGGAGATCGCGATGCTCGCAAAAACACGCTACCCTATTTTCAAGTCCATCTCCGATGTTGTTTTACATCTTCACCATCCCGCGCATACAAAAACGGAACTGGGAACGCTTATGAAACTTCTGCAGCGCGTTTGCGTTCCCATTACCGCTTCGACAACGGAAGAAGCGAAACAAAAAATAAAACGCGCCTTTCGCCTCGGCGCACACCTGATTGAATTGCGACTCGATCTTTTGAAAAATGTTGATATCAAAGAACTTCCTCTTGATCGTACGATTGTTTCTCCTCGTGGACAAAAAATGTATTCAACCCTAACTCCTGCTTTTTTTGATCTTGAAGAGAATGAGCTGAGCAATAAAATTATTCATGATATAAAATCTAGGGGTTCGAAAATTATCGCTTCGTTTCATAATTATCATGAAACACCACCCTTGAAGGATCTCATTTTCTCTGCGGAACAACTTTTTGAAAAACAGGCCGATATTGTAAAGGTTGCAACCAATATCACTCGCTACTCTGACAATGCAACACTTATTTCCCTCACGAAACATTTTCCAAAACGATGTATCATTGTCGGAATGGGAGAAAAAAGTGAATATTCCAGAGTTTTTACGAGAGCTTATGGAAGCGTGCTCACTTATGGTTCTCTGAGTTCGTCTGAACCGTCGGCCGCGGGACAGCTTGAGGTTGAAGAACATATGGGTATGCGCATTCCGGATTCCGATACGAAAATTTTCGGTATCATCGGTACACCTGTTTCTCACAGTTTAAGCCCATTGCTTCACAACACGCTTTTTCGGAAATATCATTATAACGGAATATATCTGCGCTTTCCGTGCGATGACCTTGCGCGGGACTTTCGGGATCTTGTGTCACTTGGAATCACCGGTTTTTCCGTAACCTCCCCTTTCAAAGAGGCTGTCATTCCGCTTTTGCATTCTGTTGACCCGCTCGCAAAGCGCATTGGCGCCGTGAATACCGTTATACGGAAAAATGGTATTTTCATTGGATATAACACCGACTGGATCGGCGCTGCGGAAACCTTGCGCCCATTCCACCTGCAAAACAAAAGAGCCGTAGTGCTGGGTTGTGGAGGCGCGTCACGCGCCGTGATCCATGCACTTCTGCAACTGAAAATCGGCAGCGTTGTTGTTCTCAGGAGAGAGATGATGGACGATCAGGATCGGTTTTTTAAGAATCCACTCATCACCTTTGATACTTTCGCACATTTCGACCGACACGATTACGATATCGTCATTAATGGCACGCCCGTAAGCGCGCCCATTAGCTTGTCACTTCTCCGGCCGCGGAAAATCGCTTTTGATCTTAGGTACGGTCCTTCGGATTTTCTGTCTGCAGCAGAAAAAAAAGACAATACCGTTGTAAACGGCACGACCATGTTTGCGGGTCAGGCAGTAGAGCAATTCCGGTTGTGGACTTCGGTAAAACCGAGTATAACAGAGGCACTTCACGCACTGTCTTTAGGGCTTAAGCGTAAGCAAAAAAACACGTAAGAGTTTTTTATACTATGCCAGGAAATACTTTTGGACACATATTCAGGGTCACCACATTCGGCGAGTCTCACGGCATCGCTCTTGGGGCCGTCGTAGACGGCTGCCCGTCAAATATTCCTCTTTCGGAGAAGGATATTCAGAAGGAGCTTAACCGCAGAAGACCCGGACAGAGCCTTATTACAACGGCGAGACAGGAGCGCGACATATGCGAAATTGTTTCCGGTGTTTTTGATGGTAAAACAACCGGTATGCCCATTGCCGTACTGGTACGCAATACCGACCAACGAAGTTCTGATTATGATGAACTGTGCTCCGCTTGTCGCGCCGGGCATGCAGACAGGGTTTTTAAAGGAAAATACGGAAATACTGATCACCGTGGCGGAGGCAGATCTTCGGGAAGAGAGACTATCGGAAGGGTTATCGGTGGCGCCATCGCTAAAAAGGTTCTTCCGAAAACAACTCAGATTATCGGCCATGTCATACAGATTGGTGATATTCATGCACAAACATTTTCCCGCTCCGCTATCGAAAAAAATCCTGTCCGATGTGCTGACGCGAAGGCTGCTGCCCGCATGGAAAAACTCATTCTTGAATTACAACGATCGTTTGATTCCGTTGGGGCGGTGGCGGAGATCCGTATTGCCGCACCACCGAAACATATGGGAGAACCCGTGTTCGACAAACTGAAAGCTGATCTCGCAAAGGCGATCATGAGCATTGGCAGTGTTACCGGATTCTGCTTTGGCGGCGGTTTTGACTGCGCGCATCTTCGCGGATCGGAGTACATATGTGATGAAAAATATTTCGGCGGCATTCTTGGCGGCATGTCTACGGGAAAGGAGATTACCCTTCATGCCTGCGTTAAGCCTCCGGTTTCCGTAGGCCATGTGGCAAAAAATGGGAGGCATGATTCCTGCCTTGCTCCGAGAATAATTCCGGTTATGGAAAGTATGGTCGCCATTACCCTCGCAGATCATTACCTGCGATCAAAGCTGTATCAATAAATAGTTGTTTTTTTATGGATTCCCTTCTCACTCTCAGGAAACAAATTGATGCTGTTGATGCCGAGCTTCTCGCGTTGCTTACACAGAGATTCCGCCTCGTACGATTTGTTGCTGCAAGCAAAATGAGCGGCACAAAGCACGATCCAAAAAGAGAAAAAGAGATGCTTTCTCTTTGGCTTAAGCGCACCAAAAATACGGACATCGATCCGAAGTTTATAAAGAAACTTCTGAAGCTCATCACGGATGAGTCGAAGAAATATCAATCCACCATACATCATGCGTAATCATGTTTATTGAACCTCAGAAAATCACGGTGGGAATCATTGGAGGAAGCGGCCGAATGGGTTCACTTTTTACCAAGCTTTTTCGGGAGAGCGGATTTACCGTGCTTATTTCGGATCTTGATCCTGAGCCTGCAAATAAAGAGCTTATTGAGCAATCGCAGATGGTTATTTTCAGCACGCCCCTGCATCTTTCGGAGAAGATTATTCTGGCTGAGGCTCCGCATTTTCGCCCGGATCAGCTCGTTGTGGATTTGAGTTCACTTAAGGAAAAACAGGTGCGCGCCATGCTTACCTCGCGCGCGGAGGTGGTGGGACTTCATCCCATGTTTGGTCCGACCATCTCTTCGCTGAATAATCAGAGTATGGTGTTTTGTCCCGCGAGGGTTTCGAGTGAAACCCTCCAGTCGCTGAAATCGTTCTTCCGCGGGCTTGGCATGCAGGTTACGGAGATGACACCCAAGGATCACGACAAAATGATGGCGCTCGTGCAGCTCGCGCCACACCTGAGCACTTTTCTCATGGCGAATGTTCTGCGAGACCATAACTCGGACACCAAACAGCTTCTCAAAATTTGCGGTCCTGCGTATCGATTTGAGCTCGACAGGATCGGAAGAATCTTTGCCCAGAACGGAGAAATGTACGCATCCATCATCGCTGATAATCCGTATGGCAAAAAGGTTTTGCAAAGCATGCAAAAACATCTCGCCATTTACGAGAGAGCGATCGCCAGAGGCGATCGCGATCTGATTACCGGTCACTTTACGAGACTCAAGAAATTCTTTGGCTCTTTTGTGCAGAAAGCGTTTGAAGAGAGTGAAAAAATCATCTCGTACCTCCAGAGATAAGGAACCGTGAAAGATAAAAAAATAAAAGACGCCCCGCACGGGGGCGTCTTCTTTGTCGCGATATTAGTCCTGCTTCACGCCTTTCATGGTCAGTCCGAATCGGCCCTGATCGTCCGTCTTGCTGATTTTTACCTTTATCTTCTGCCCCAGCTTGAGAACGTCTGCAACTGACTCGACGCGTTTATCGGATATTTGTGAAATATGAAGAAGTCCGTCGATTTGCGGTGTAATCTCCACAAATGCTCCGAAGTCGGTGATTCTCACAACCTCTCCTTCGAACATATCACCTACTTTCGGCACGTAGGTTATTTGGGTGATTTTTTCCCGTGCCTTCTTCCCGCTCTCCTGATTAGCGGCGGTGATGGTAACCAGACCGCTGTCTTCAATATCCACCTCCACTCCAAACTCTTTTGTAAGTGCCTGAATCGTTTCTCCGCCCTTTCCAATAAGAGCACCGATCCTCTCCGGATCGATCTGCATTGCCTCGATAAGCGGTGCATATGGTGAAAGCTCTTTTCTTGGTGCCGGAATCGCCTTGAGCATAACATCTCGTATTACCTTCTGCCCGTCCTTCGCCTGATCAATCGCCTGCTTCATAACATCTACGGAGATTCCCTTAACTTTGATATCCATCTGAAGCGCGGTAATACCCTTTTCCGTTGACGCGACTTTGAAGTCCATGTCTCCGGCAAAATCTTCCATCCCCTGAATATCCGTGAGAATCTTGTACCCGCCTTTGTCATCGGTGACCAGTCCCATGGCTATACCTACCACCGGCGCTTTGATCTGCACACCTCCATCCATAAGAGCGAGTGTTGAGCCGCATACCGAGCCCATTGAAGAGCTTCCATTGCAAGAAAGTGTTTCCGATACCACGCGCATCGTGTAGGGGAACTTTTCTTTCTCCGGAAGAACAACTGAGAGAGCCCTTTCAGCAAGAAATCCGTGACCAATTTCACGACGACCGACACTTCGTAACGGGCGTACTTCGCCTACGGAGAATGGCGGAAAATTGTAGTGATGCATATAGCGCTTCTCATATTCAAGATCCATGGTTTCGATGGACTGTGCCTTTCCGGGAGATGCGAGCGTGAGGATCGAAAGAATTTGCGTCTCTCCTCTTTTAAAGATGGCGCTTCCGTGCGGTCTTGGAAGAACACCAACCTCACAATGCACCGGTCTTACCTCATCAAGCTTTCTTCCATCAAGCCTTTTGCCGGCTTTAAGGATATTCGCCCTCATATATTCCTTGAACACCTTGTCCACAGCGTCTTTAACGGTGGCTTCGGTCCATATTCCGGTTTCATCAGCCTCAATCTTTTCTTTTACCTTCTCGAGTACTGACTTCGTGAGCGCGGCAAGTCTTTTGTAAACCTCGTGCTTGTCGGCAATATATAGGTTGTCCAATTCCTTTTCGGAAACCATCTTTCGTATCTCCTCTTTTACCGATTCATCCGGAAGATTTACGCAGTAGGCCATAGGTTCTTTTCCTGCCTTTGTCTTAAGCTCTTCCTGTAATGCGCATATCTTTTTAATATGCTCATGAGCAAAGCTGATGGCTTCGAGCATTACTTCTGATGGAATCTCTTTGGCCCCGGCCTCCACCATAGTGACGGCGTCCTTTGTTCCCGCCACCACAAGATCCAACTCCCCTTCTTCAACCTCCTTGTATGAAGGATTCGCAATAAACTGCCCGTTCACCCTTCCGACACGCAGGCCGGCAATTGGCCCCTGAAACGGCATTCCGGAAATAGAAAGAGCGGCGGAAGCCGCGGTAATACCTAATGTTCCCGCATGCCTTTCGCGATCAGATGATATTACTGTACAAATTACTTGTACGTCATTTGTCATCCCCTTAGGGAAAAGAGGCCTGATCGGTCTATCGATTAATCTGGACGTGAGGATCGAATCATCCGACGGTCTTCCTTCTCGTTTTACGTATTTGCTTCCACTGATTTTTCCGGATGCATACCAACGTTCCTCAAAATCACACATCAGCGGGAAGAAATCGGTTCCTTCCCTTGGATTTTCGCTCATGGTTGTTGTTGCCAGTAAAACCATATCTCCGTACCGGAGAGTTACCGCTCCGTGCGCCTGTAATGCCACATGTCCGGTTTCGATCGTAAGATCCTTGCCGGCAATATTCATCGTGACACTTGCCTTCTTTACCTCACTCATAAGAAAAAAATAAATATTAAAAAAGACCCTTGTATCTGGGTCCTAGTAATGCTTGAAGCGTATTCGCTTTGTATTTTAACAATTTCTGACCGGAAAAAGCCAGAAAGTAAATATACTTTCTTTTCGGAAAGTACGCTTGCTTCATAGCTTTTTAAAACCCATGTCAAAAGAAAAGAGTGGAAAATCCACTATTTTCTTAGTTCAAGTCTTTCAAGGAGCTTCTGGTAACCTTCTTTATCCTTCTGCTGAAGGTAGCTGAGGAGCTTTCGTCTCTTGCCGACCATCATAATAAGCCCTCTGCGAGAGTGATTGTCCTTTGGATGCACTTTGAGATGCTCGGTAAGCAGATTGATTCTTTCTGTGAGAATAGCGACCTGAACCTGCGGGGAACCGGTATCTTTACCGTGCGCCTGATGCTCTTTGATTATGTCAGACTTTGGTTTCAATTGAACCACGGGCTTCTTCACAGCCTTCTTTACTACTTTTTTCGCCTTTGCTTCCGGCTTTTTTACCTCTTTGGTAGCCTCTTTTTTCGCAGTTTTTTTCTTGGTTGGCATTTGCATGGTTTAGGTCGCAAGCATATTACCCTCAATTTGAGAAGCTGGCAATACCTTTTTTAGGTAAAAAGGAGATGCAATACTTTTAAAAAATTGTGTTTTTTCATGAAACCCGTGCAAAACGTCTCGACGCTATGGTAAAATTGCGACTCTTTTCCTTTCGGGAATATGCGCCATTATTCGGTTATTCTGCGCTCCTGCCCACATGAACTCCTGTATTCCGGTTCCGAGGAGCTTCGTTTGGGCTCACTGGTATCCGTCCCCTTTCGGAAGGGTATCAGTAAAGCGATAATTCGATCGGTTGTTGACGCGGATAAGGAAATTTCTGCGAAGAAAATTGATTCCGTTATTCAAAATGACATCATTGAAAAATGGCGTCTTGACTTGGTTGCTAAAATTTCTGAATACTATTTTTGTTCAATAAATCAGGCCCTGCGTCTTTTTTTCCCGTCTTTTTTATGGAGCGGAAAAGAACCAAAGAGGGAGATGTTCGTAACCAGAAGCGAGGGTGTTTTTGATCGAGATTCTCTTAAGAGATCCCGAAAGCAGGCGGAACTTGTAACACATATTGAATCTTCTAAGAAACTGCGCTTATCTGATGTAAGAAAAACCTTTTCGTCGCAAACGGTAAAGCAATTATTGAGCAAAAAAATTATTCAGCTTTCGTCCGGACACATTGTTCCCGGATTTGTCATTCCCCTTCCCGAAGTTTCTCCGGATAAAAACCTTACCGGTGAACAGCACAATATTCTTTCGACCATTATTCATTCTCCGGGGAAAAAATTTCTCGTACACGGAATTACCGGGAGCGGAAAAACAGAAATTTATCTCCGTCTCGCGCAGGAAATGCGAAGCAAAAATAAGGGGTGCATTATTCTTGTCCCGGAGATTGCCCTTACCACTCAACTCATCCAATATTTTTCTTCCTGTTTTCAGGGTGAACTTGCGGTATTCCATAGCCGCATGACCGACCAGGAACGACTTCAGGAGTGGTGGAGACTGAAAAATGGTGAGGCTCATGTGCTTTTGAGTTCACGTTCCGGCCTTTTTGCACCCGTGCAAAATCTTGGACTTATTGTTGTCGACGAGGAGCATGAATGGACCTATAAACAGGAAAACGCCCCGCGATATCATGCGAGAAAAGTTGCGGAGATGATGCAGGAACTTCAGCCTGACATCACGCTCGTTTTAGGTTCAGCGACTCCGGATATATGCACGTATCACCGCACTCTAGGTACACAATCTGATTACACTTTACTCGAACTCACCAAGCGTATCAGTGAATCCGGTACCGGGGAGCTCCCGAATGTTGACATTGTGGATCTCCGGGACGAGTTCAAAAAACGGAATTATTCCATTTTTTCCGATTCGCTCCGTGAAGCACTTACGGAAACGCTCGCGAACCATGAGCAGGCTATCCTCTTTTTGAATCGCCGCGGATCGGCATCTTCCGTAATGTGCAGAGAGTGCGGTTTTTCGACCCGTTGCGAACAGTGTGATATTCCAATGACGCTTCACACGAAACAAACGGAAGCTTCCGGCGTGCTTGTGTGCCACCACTGCGGATCTTTAAAGAAACCGCCCGTTGTCTGCCCGAAATGCAGATCGGCAAATATCCGGAATGTCGGAATCGGAACGGAGCGCGTTGAATACGAAATAAAAAAACTTTTTCCGAACGCCCGGGTGCTTCGCGCCGACCGGGACACCACTGATACGAAGAAAGGTTTCGAAACCATCTATCATACATTCCAAAATCATGAGGCCGATATACTTATCGGCACGCAGATGGTTGCCAAAGGGCTCGATATTCCCAAAGTGAGTCTGGTTGGCGTTATCTTAGCCGATATCGGACTCCATATTCCTGATTTTCGTTCCAGCGAAAAGACTTTCCAGCTCCTCACTCAGGTGGCCGGCCGCGCCGGCCGGCGTGAAAAGAGGGGTAATGTCATTATCCAAACCTACTCCCCTACTCATCCTGCGGTTATTGCGGCGAGCCATCATGATTACCAGAGTTTTTATACGTCTGAATTGAAAGAGAGACAGGATTTTGGATATCCGCCTTTTTCGTCCATTCTGAAACTCACCTTTACCCATCGTGATAAGGGAGTCTGTTTCCGGACAGCGAGCCACCTGCATGAGCTTCTGGTGAAACTCCGGGATGACGTGCAGGCGTTGTCGAAAAGTCTTCATGAAACAGGTCCGAAGCTTTCGACTTCCCTTGCCCCTGCAGCCATTCCGCGCCTGCATTCCCAGTACCGCTGGAACCTGTTTTTGGAAGGTGACGGCTGGGACAAAATTCTCCGTGGAATTCAGCTTGAGCGCGGCTGGAAGATAGACAGGGATCCTATAAATATGAGCTAGTTGAGCAAAAGGCTTACTTGACAAATATACATATATAATGTATTATTATATATGCTTCAAAAAACAAAAACAGATGTTTCTCTTGTTCTTGTTTCATCAATACAGGCAATGGAACCGTAATTCCCGAGGGTAATACCCGCGGGCTTTTGTCTTTTGCAGCATTTTTCCAAAGTTTATACCTAATATAAAAACACATATGAAGCATCGTAACTCGCTCTGGCATTTCGCCGCCGCGGTACTGATTCTTGCATTTTTTGCGGGTGTCACGTACGCCGGTCTTACTTCGCTTCCAAAATATCAGGGTGCTGTCATTGCTGATCAGCCACCGGTTGCCATGGATGATTCTGTCAGCGGTACCTGTATGGAGCCGATTCTCATTGATGTACTTGCCAACGATTATGATATCAACGGTGATCCGATCATGATTGATACCTTTTCAGCTATTAGTTTTCAGGGTGCGACTGTGGAGAATGTGAATAATATCCTTGTCTATACCTCTCTTGCCGGATTCAGCGGTACCGATGAGCTTTCGTACACCATTGCTGATCCCGCCGGCAATATTGCCGGAGCCCTGGCCACCGTGACTGTTACCTGCGACATGGAGCCACCGCTTGTCACTCAAATAACAACGGATGCCAATGTTCTTAAGGGCATGTATATAGACATTGAAATTTCCATCAGCGAGCCTCCGTTTAGCGGAGAATACACTGTGGATTTTTCACCATTCTCTCTCGCCGGAAATAATCCTGTTCAGTATATTTCCGAAAATGGTACTCACATTTTCCGATATTTTGCCATTCAGGATTTCAGCGGCAGCGATAATTTCACTGTTACGGTAACTGATTCCTTTGGCAACGTTACTCAGGCCGTTATCACTCTCACGGTGATACTCGGTGATACCACACCTCCTGTTGCGGTAGCCGATTCTGCGGAAGTTAATCAGGGTACATATGTTGATATCGAAATTCTCGCCAATGATTACGACACTGAGAATGCCCCCCTTTTCGTTTCGTCTGTGGACAGCGTTTCCGCCAACGGAAACCATTTACAGATCATCATGAATGATGATCAGGTTTCCGCTGTCCGCTATTTTTCCGCCAACGGTTTCACCGGAGAAGACTCGTTCTGGTATACGCTTATGGATCCCGCTGGAAATACCGCTTCCGCTAAAGTTACCGTTACCGTAAAAACTCTCTGTGATGGCGGTAGCGTACTTGCCAATGTGAATATAAATCCAGGCAATAGTGCACATGAATTTTTCCTGAAGAAACCTGACGGCACACAGATCACCCGTGATGATTTATTCAAGGCTTCTCACCTCGAAAATGACGGCGTCTTTTATGAGGGTGAAGCCATGCTTGTGAAATTTAAGCCCAAGGGAAACCAGAAAAATAATGTTCTTACCATTGACGGCCAGGGCGTCAGTCTTCGCAATAGTCGGACATACGTAATTTCCGGAAATGAAATGAATACGGTTGTTTTCAACGACCACGTGAAGGCCGGCAAGGCTATGGGCCAGTGGTGGCTCGTTCTCGATGGCGATTGCGCCTCCCTTGAGTAGCACCATATATTGTGAAATATGGAAACCCTCCGCACCTTAAGCGGAGGGTTTTTTCTTGTGTTCTGTCGGTTCTTCCTTTTACACTATCCTCCGCTATGCAACAGAAAAAAGAAAAAGCGATTATCATTCATGTCATTCCTAAGGAGGCAAACAAGAAGGATGCTCATGATGATCTTGAGGAACTCGTACGCCTGGTGGAAACCTATGGCGGAGTTGTGATTCTCAAGATCATTCAGAAACGCGGACGCGTTTCTGCTAACACGTATGTCGGTGAAGGAAAAATTCAGGAGGTCGCCGCTTTAGTGAAGGAGCTTGGTGCCGATATTGTTATTGTTAATGAGATTCTGAAAACCACACAAATCCTGCATCTCTCTAAACTTTTCACCGACAAGGTGAAGGTGTGGGACAGGGTGGACATCATCCTGAAGATTTTTGAAAAACACGCGGAAACTCAGGAGGCGAAGTTGCAAATTCGGCTCGCACGCATGGCTCATGATATTCCGAAGCTCTATGCCCGACATGCAACAACGCTCTTCGAGCGTGAACGCGGAGGTATTAGTGCTACGCGCGGTTCCGGCGAGCGCGGTATTGAGGATGAAAAAAGACACATTCGTGCTCAGATGAAAGAACTCGAAAAAAAGATTGAACAGGTTCAAATTATCCGCGCCACGCAGAGAAAACGCAGAAAACGTAAAGGGCTGCCCACGATGGCGCTGGTCGGTTACACCAACTCCGGAAAAAGTTCGCTCCTCCGGGCACTTACAAAAAAAAGGAACGTGTATTGCGCTGATGAACTTTTTGCGACTCTGGATACGAAAATTGGCAATCTTTGGATACCGGATCTTAAACAGTCGGTATTACTCGCGGACACTATTGGTTTTATTCAGAATCTTCCTCCGTTTCTTCTTGCCTCCTTTAAAGCAACTCTGGAGGAGGTGCAGGAGGCGTCGCTTCTTATTCACGTTGTCGATGCCGCTGATAGGCGCATGTTTGAAAAAATTCAGGTCGTCCATGAGATACTCGAAGATCTCCATTGCCTTGATAAACCAATGATCTATGCGTTTAACAAAGCTGATCTGAACACATTAATTGATCATGAACTTGGCTTGTTACAGATGCAATGTCCGTATGCTATCGTTTCTTCAAAAACCGGATCCGGTTTGGATACTTTAAAAAAACTTATCGCTTCAACTCTTCCCGTAAGCACTTATTCCCGGGACGCGATATAAGAAAAACTTTACACCGCTATAAAACTTCCGAACGCCTTGTACGTTCCGCCGTACAATGTTTTGTCCTGGCACCAGCGACGGTATGAAAAATATTTTTCGTAATCTTTGTAGGTATCAATACCGCAGTCTTCTATGTTGTGGAGAAGAATATCCTCTTCCACGAGATCCGCGTGAACAGCTTCCGTAAGATCAAAATACGTTTTTCCGTCTCTTGTCTGTATAAATTCTTTATACACACTTCCTCCTATCTGCTGAATCACATCGTCCTGAATCTCGTAATTCTTCACACGAATATGAGGACCTATACCCACAAGAATATTTTCCGGCTCACATCCTAAAACTTTCATGCACTGAACAGCCTGTCCGATAATTCCCCAGGTAACCCCCTTTCTTCCTCCGTGCACTGCAGCCGATACCTTCTTCTTCGGATCATACATGAGAATGGGAACGCAGTCGGATGTCCGTATGATGAGAAGGTGTTTTGGAACTCCTGAAATTACAGCATCTGCTCCTTCAATTACCTCATCATCACCTTCCACGGCAATCATGGCAACATTGTTGTGTATCTGTTCCATCTGAATTGGCGTGTATCCCTTAGCAAGTTTCTCTTCAAGCCCCTTTTCTTTTGTAATATTCGGAAAGGAAGCATCGGTGATGCCGTGATAGACTCCGGCTTCTTCAAGATTATGAAATGTGAGCATAGAAAAAATTTAGTATCTTCTCCATAACCCCACAACAACTCCCTGAATGGACCATTCGGATTCCGGATAAATGTTGGGGTAGTCAGGATTTTCCGCCTTAAGATACAACGCTCCACTTTGATCGACAAGGCGTTTTACAGTATTTTCACCATTCAGCAGCGCCACTACAATTTCCCCAACCTTTGCCTCCCTTCTCTCCACAATAACATTGTCCTCTTCGTTTAGACCGGCATCTTTCATGCTGTCACCACGAATTTTGAGAATAAAGGTGGAGTCGGGCTTTGCTATAAATGCTCTTGGCATTTCGATAGCTTCTTCCTCTTCTTGAGTGGACGTGGGGCTCCCCGCCCTTACCCCACCCAGGAGTGGCAGCATACACATACCAACACCCTGGACGAGGTCCCTATGGCAAAGGCGGTATCCTTTATTCTTTATCAACTCGACTTCACCTTTTTCCTCAAGTTGTTTGAGATACTGGCAAACACTGTTTACAGAATTTGCCCTTATGCTCGACATAATCTCCCTGTATGTGGGATATGTTCCGAATTCCTGTTGGTACGTTTTAATGTAGTCTAAAACGTAAGCTTCTTTCTTTGTCAAAGGAGAATGTGTATTCATGACTTGATTGGTTATGTACATTTGTCTATATTGGATATGAACAAACGTTCATAGCGGAATATACACTGCGTTTTACAAAAATCAAACAAAAAAAATCACGTCTTTGCATATAGTATTTATTTATTTTCTTATGACTAAATTCAACCTCACTTACTATCACCCAAGTCATTTTCGCAATCATGAAGTAAGTGACTCTTTGCGACCGTTTCTTTTCTTTGCTTATAGTGGCGTCTTTGTATTTCTTGGTGTCGTACTCGCACACTTTTTGAGTCATCCGATTTTTTAACATTACCGGATGATTGCGTGACATCGATGTTCATTGCGGTTGATATGTGATACGCTGAACGCAGTTTTTTAAGCGTTATGTTCCGAGATCGCAGACACGCTGGGGAACTCCTTGCCGCTCATTTTTCCGCCACCAGGTCCGACCTAAAAACGGTGATGGTGTTTGCGTTGCCTCGCGGGGGCATCGCTGTCGCCGCCCCCGTAGCCGAACTTTTTAAAACAACGCTCTATCCTTTGGGCGTGCGCAAGATCGGCGCCCCGGATCATGAGGAGTTCGCCATTGGCGCGCTCGGTGAGGAAAACGAAATCATCATGAATAATGACGTTATTACTTCTTACGGATTTGAATGGGATCAGATTGAACCCATTGTTGATCGTGAACGCAAAGAGCTCGCACGCAGAATTGAGATGTACCGGGGAGGAAGAGCACTTCCGAATGTTCGTGGAAAAACGGCAGTCATTGTAGATGATGGACTCGCAACCGGAACGACCATGCTGGTATGCGTGAATGTTTTAAAAAAACTGAAAGCTTCACGCGTTATTGTTGCCGTACCGGTCGCTTCAAAGGGAGCGGTTGACCGGCTTCGTAACGTCGCCGATGAGATTGTTGCTCTGTCCATTCCGCCATCGTTCATGGCGGTCGGCCAGTTCTATGAGTTCTTCCCGCAGGTTACCGACAGAGAGGTTCTTGGCATTCTCGAGGAGAACAGAAATTTTGCGGCTGAACAGAAACGATAGTTTCGGTCGGAATATGCTGATACGTACTGCAACCTTACCCCAATCTTCTGTTGCAAGAAGCCCTTTCTTCCTGTACTATCTCCTCGCTTTTTGTCGGCACACCGGTGCTCCCAACGGGGCATTGTGTCGATCGGCATGAGCACGTCAGAAGTTTCTAACGCGGGGTAGAGCAGTGGCAGCTCGTCGGGCTCATAACCCGGAGGTCGGTGGTTCGAATCCACCCCCCGCAACCATTCTCCTTCGCTCTTTCGCTTTGCTCGAGAGCTACGGAGAATGCATTCTTCATAGTTTTAACGGCGAAGGACGAGTTCGAGTTGTTCAGAGAAAAATTCTGAAGAGTTTTTGCCGTGACGCTTGCGGGAGAAGAGAAAAAAAAGTAGCATACAGATAGACTTTCTCCCTAGTCATGGCAAGAAATGATGTGCACATTGTCGAAAGTATACAAAAGTACTTCCTTTTGGGTGCGCTTCTTTTGCTTGTTATCACTCTTTTCTATTTTATCGCTGACTTTATTGGAACTCTTTTTATAGCAGCGATTATAGTCTCTGTCATTTATCCGTTACACCGGCTCCTTAACAGCAAAATAAGGATTCCAAGAACCATTTCTGCCTTCGTCACACTTCTTCTTACAACCATCCTCATCATTGTTCCGCTCACGCTTTTTTTCTTTGCTGTCGTGCGGCAGGCATCCGGGGCTTACCTCAATATCACCAAATTTATCAACGATTTTGTCGCCTCGGATCTTGATGTACTTCCGATGCTGGAGAAATACCCCCTCATCCACCAGTGGATGAGCGATATTATAAAATTCAATCCGATATCCGCTGACACCATTTTTTCTTCCATCGGTGATTTTATTGGAGCTATCACGTCGGTGCTCGTTGAGCAAACAACCAATATTCTGAAACAGGCCACCGTCCTTATTTTTCATATTGTTGTTTTTGTTTTGGCTTTATATTTTTTCATCCGAGATGGCGAAAATATTGTTGAGCAAGCCCAATCCCTCATCCCATTACGGGAAGAATATCGAAAGGTGCTTTTAAAGAAAATACACGACCTTATGCACGCCATCGTGTTCGGCATCTTCGGTGCCGCCATAGTACAGGGGTTCTTTGTGTATCTTGGGTTTAGGCTTGTAGGCATCAGCAACCCCGCGTTCTGGGGCGCACTTGCCGGGATGTTTGCACCCGTCCCCTACTTTGGACCAACCATCGTATGGTTCCCCGCCGTACTCATGTTCTTTGCCAACGGTCAGTGGGGCATTGGAATTTTCCTGTGGATCTGGGGGGCTTTGGTGGTGGGTCTTTCGGACAACATTGTAAAACCTCTCGTCATCGGTTCGGGAACGGCGCTTCATCCTTTCGCGGTATTGCTTGTTATCCTCGGTGGTATCTTTGCTTTTGGATTTAAAGGGCTTGTTTTTGGTCCGCTTGTTCTTACTCTTACACTCGCCTTTCTCCATATTTATAAATTGGAGTATGCGAGTATCCTTTCGCCCGCCCAGAAGATCCCCTCTCCGCGTTTCTTGCGAAGAAAGATAGCTCGGGTCCGAAAAAATATACGAAAACTCAAGAAGAGAAAATAGTTTCACGTGTATTTACTGAACACATTTTTTATTCTTTATTCCGGCCTGTAGTAGCCGTAACCATCGGGTTCTGTTTCGCGTATGCTTGTTTCTTCACTGCATATCGGCTTGGGATCTGAAGTGATCTTTGTTCCGTAATGAGTCGTGATGTACATCTTAGAACCGCTTAAGGCCACCCCTACTCCTATCTCGTTAAAGTACTTATTCATGACACTCGAGTAGTGGGGCTGATATGTCTTATCCTTTTCCGCCATGTACATATCAAACGTCGGTCGCATGGCGCGAATCACTTCGTCGGTACAGTCACTCTGTGAGCAAGAAAGAGATCCCCCTCCGATGTTTTCACTGTAGGTAACTCTGTACACATTTTGAAATTCCAAACCTCTTTCTTTGAACCATTCTGTGATACTTGCGTAATTATAATATTCCGTTATTCCCGGACGTTTGTGGTCGATGTACCCACGATCGCGCATATATTTTGCCCAGTCGGTTGCCGTACGGTTAAGCTGATCATTTAGGGTGTATGCGTGAAGTCCGTCTGCTGTTCTCGCGCTATTCAGGAGCGCGAGCCATGCAGCGCGTACGCGCTGCATATCCACCGAGTCCGGCATATCATCGCCTATGCGATTACAGTCCGTTTCCTGAAGTTCTTTTGCCGTAACAAATGGCTCGGTTTTTACGTTCTCGAGAATTCTCCAAATAATTTCCGCCATTTCTCCCCTCTTCACTTTTTGATCGAGTGTGACAAAGGTGTCCGGAATGTAACGCGATTCGCTCATGACATTCACATACGGAGCGTACCAGGGCTGCGCACTCTGTGTTGGAATATTGTAAGCTTCGACAACGATTTTCAGAGCCTCAACGAGATTAATCTCGTTTGCGGGACGATAATAACCGTCGGGATACCCGGCAATAACACCCATCTCCTTGGCGCGACATACGTACTTTGTGAACCACTCACCCTGCCTCACATCCGGAAAGCAGCCGAGTACCGGCTCGGCCGGCGTGCCCAGAATTCCTTCGATTACGATTTTTAGAAACTCCGCCCGATTGATCCGATTTTCGGGTTTAAAAGTTCCATCGGAGTATCCTTTTACTATGTCATGTTCAGTGAGATAGGTTATAGCTTCGGAGTTTGCATGCGATGAAGAGACATCAGGGTAAGCGGCAAGAACAACGCGAAAACTCGCCAGAGTGATGGCTACAAGAGTGATAATACAAAAAAGTTTTTTATTCTGTTTCATGTCATAAGATTGGTGATACACGCATTATACAGGACATCTTGTGACGTTGAATTTCTCTTCACTTTTTTCCGTTCAAATGCTACGCTTCGGGACGCTTTTCTGGTTACTGCGAACAGGGCAAAGCTTGCCTCCGGAACGCTTTGCTCGCAGTTGCTTCAATAGGAAAAAGCTCATCTCATCAAAATTATTGCTGTCTTTTTCTTCAGGCCTTGGCTCCAACAATAATTTCGATTCGATGCCCTCCGCTCCACATTTTCTCTTCACTTTGTTCCGTTCAAATGTTACGCTTCGGGACGCTTTTTTCGCTATTCCCTTGGCAAGGTAGCTCAGCTGGTTAGAGCACGGGACTCATAAGCCCGGGGTCGGGGGTTCGAGCCCCCCCCTTGCCACCATTCGTCTTCTCCTACGCGGGTCGCTCTGCTCAAAAGCTTCGGAGAACTACGAATGGCAAGCCACAGTTCGTATTCACTGAAAATTCGGAGAACTACGAATGGCAACCATTGTTTTTTACACCTCATCTCTCGGCAGAAGGTCCTCACTTCCAAAGAAGTAGTACCACCATTTTTGCGCGTTCGAGAGAGAGTCGATTCTCATGTTGAGGCGATCTTGCTGGCTTATGATCGCGGCAAATTCCTGTTTTGGTTTTCCAAGTACAATGACTTTTTCTCCGGGTTTTTTCTTGTTGAGTTTTTCTTTTGCCGCACGTTCAAGAAAGAATTCGGTTTGCAGATACTCGAATTCTTCGGCTCGGAAAACGTTCTGTTCGCGGAGAGTCCTGATCTCGGTTTCAAACCACTGTTTTTTCTGATCGAGCTGATAGCTCTGGTAGAGAAGTTTGCTGTAGGAAAAAAGCGCCCATGCAAGAAGAGCAAGCCCGATAAGAATCGTGAGTTTGAAATGAAAAAGCTGTTTTTCCTGAGAACGCATAGTGCTTTTTAGCGCCCTGACAGTTTAGGCTTGCCGTTATCTTTTTTCAATCTCCTTTCTTTTCTCGTTATCCGTTGAAAAACCGCCTGTGTTCATGCTATTTTTTTTAACAGAATTCTCTTGCTTATGAAACGCATACTTATCATTCTCGCAGTTCTCTTTGCACTTGGCGCCGGACTCGGGCTTCTGTGGCACTGGGATAAATTCTCCGCACAACCTGCACCGCAAACTACTCTTTCAGAAGGTTCTGAAACTGCGGTACCGGATTCGGCGACCGCCACTCCCGTCGATCCTGCGGAGGGAGAGCTCTCCGCCCTTCTTTCGGACTACAATGTGCGAAAAACCGATGTCGGCTATCTGCAGCTTGTTTCCGAGATGCTGCTTGAGCGCCGTCAGGTCACGAAAGCAAAAAAATATCTTGATGAAGCGTATACCATTGATCCTCTTGATGCGCGCACCGTTTCACTCCTCGCCAAGGTCGCACTGCTTAAAAAGGATTTTGAGCAGGCGGAACTCTATCTTGCAAGCCTTCCGGATGATGATATTCATACGGCTTTCATTAAAGCTCTTACGGCTGTGCTCACGGGGAATCGCGATACCGCCGGAAAACATCTCCACTATATAACGGATAATTTTCCGGAGAGTGATCTTGCCAAGAAGTCACAGAGAATCATCGATGCTTACCGTGAGTTTGATTACTATCGTGACGGACTTCCGCTGCATCTCAAAACACTCTTGGCACGAAGTCTGAATCAGATCGACGAGCCGGCACTCGCCATCTGGCTGCTTCGGGACGTACTTACGGAGAAGACTGATTATCGCGATGCGTGGATCCTCCTTGGATATGCGTACTACAACCTTCAACAATTCAGTCTGGCCGAAGACGCTTTCCGAAAAGCGTATGAGCTGGATACTGAGAAACCTGAAACCCAGTATTTTCTGGGGCTGACGTACTATGCGCTGAACAATCTTCCTGAAAGCGCGCGTTTCTTTGAGTATGCTGTTGTGAATGGCTTTGAGCCGAAGACGCAGGTGTACCAGAAGCTTTCGGAGGTGTACGTACTGGAAGAAGAATTTCAGAAGGCCGTTTCGATGTACGAAAACTATTTAGCTTTGGCTCCGGAGACCCATCCGGAAGATTTTGTCCGACCTGTCTTCATCTATATCGAATATCTCCAGGCTCCAGCAAATGCTCTCGTGCTCGCACAAAAAGTGGTTACCGCGCATCCCGATAAGGCCATGAGCTACACGCTTTTAGGATGGGCGTATGCCGCGAATGACGATTTTACCAATGCTCTCGTCAACCTCGAGAAGGCAAGAATTATGGATGCGACTCTCCCCTATCTCTCTCTTGCGTTTGGTAAATTCTATGAAGCCAAGGGGGAAATTGAAAAAGCGAAGGAATATTATAAAGAGGCTTATGATAAAAATGACCTCTCTGTACGCAATGAGGCCGCGGAGAGTTATAATGTTTTATTGGAACAGGATCAGCAGGAATAATTTTTTTCTATGAAGCTTATTGTTGGCCTTGGGAATCCCGGTGATCAGTATGCAAAGACGAGGCACAACGTCGGTTTCCGCGTATGCGATGCGGTGCAGAAGCATTTTGACATGTCGGAATGGAAGTACGAAAAAAAGTTTGATGCTTTTATATCCGAAAGCACCGATAAGAGCCTTGCTCTTCTGAAACCACAGACATTCATGAATAAATCCGGTACATCCGTTTCACCCTTCGTCCGGTTTTTTAAAGTTCCTGCTCCGAACATTCTGATCGCTTACGACGATATCGACATTCTTTTCGGTGAAATAAAATTTAAGGAGAAGGGCTCCTCTGCCGGTCATAAGGGTGTCCAGTCCATTATTGATTCCTTGGGAACGAGCGATATTGCGAGAGTGAAGGTTGGTATCGGCAGAACGGAAAAAAAGATTCCTACGGAAGATTTCGTCCTGCAGAAATTTTCTTCCGTCGAAGAAAAGGATCTCACAACTATAGTCGACTCCGCTCTTGGAGCCGTAATACGTTGGATAGCCGGATAGGCAAAAGAGTTACGTCTTATCTGACGAGCACCCTTTTTATGTTTGCGCCCGTCACGAGTTTTGTGTACCCATTTATCGGTTTTCCGATCTTCTGTATCAGCGTTACTCCGATTTTCCCCTTCAGGGATTTCTTATCGCTTTTTGCGATTTTCAGAATTTTTTCAGGAGAGATGTTCGCCGGAATTTCTGTCGGAAGCCCCAGGAGTTTCAAAAGTGCTTCCTGCCTTGCAACCTCCTTTTCTTTTAAATATCCAAGTACTTTTGCGAGTTTTGCCTCGTAATTCATGCCGATACTTATGGCTTCACCATGCGTTAAGCGGAAGAGGCTGAGCAGCTCGATGGCATGCCCCACCGTGTGGCCAAAATTCAGCATGGCACGCACTCCGGATACATCTCTTTCATCTTTTGCCACAATGGCTCTCTTGATCGTTACCGATTTAATGATCATCTCGACAAGAAGTTTTTGATATTCGTCTTTTCTGGTAAGCCATGTGACATCAACAACGCTTTTTTTCTTCCCCTCGATTCTCTCCTGCTTCTTCAGCATCCTTAAGAAGATTTTTTCGAGTCGTCGAAAAAATCTCCGGTTCCATATCGATCCGTATTTCACTATCTCCGCGAGTCCGCAGCGAACCTGCCTCTCGGGAAGCGTTTTTAAAGTCAGAATCGGCATGTACACTTTTTTCGGCTGCCAGAATGTTCCCACAAGATTCTTGCCTTCCGGAAGATCCACCGCGGTTTTTCCTCCGATGCTGCTATCCACCATGGCGAGCAGCGTAGTGGGCACCTGCACATAGGGAATACCGCGCATGTACACGGATGCCACAAATCCGGCGAGATCACCAACCACTCCGCCACCCAGGGCGATTACACATGAGGCGCGTGTAGCGCCGCTCTTTACAAGCTCCGAAAGGAGCTTGCCGGCGACAATCCACTTTTTACTTTTTTCTCCCGAAGGAACTATAAGGATATCCGCGTGAATGCGCACTTTTGCCAAAGCTTTTAAGAAAGCTTTTGCGTACAGCGTTTTCGTATTTGTGTCGGTAATAACAATGAAGCGATCCCCGATCTCCATTTTCTTCAGATCGTTTGCGATGTGCAAAAAGCCCCCATCGAAAACATCGATTTCGTATGAATCATCAACGAGTCTTTTGAGTGGTACGTATGCTTTTTTCATACCGCGGGAGGGAGAAAGGTAGCGACGACAGTATACACGGATTGCTACGGAACCACGATTTTTCCTTTCTGATTTTCCTTTGCGTCGGGATGAAATTTCTCGTGAATTTCTTTGAGCCTCTGGTTGGTAATGTGCGTGTAAATTTGTGTTGTTGTGATACTCGCGTGCCCCAGCATCTCCTGCACGGAACGTATATCCGCACCGTTTGTAAGGAGCCCTGTTGCGAATGAATGTCGCAATGTGTGCGGTGTTACTTTTTTGATTACCCCCGCCCGTAACGCATATTTTCGCACGATATTCTGAACCGACCGTTCTGAAAGACGCAGTTTTTCTTCGTCGAGGATACCCGCCCTTTTGGTATTCGGACTGTGGGAAATAAAGAGCGCCTCAAAGTTATCCGTTCTGGTGAGAAGATATTGTTTGATGCACACCGTCGCTTTATGGGAGAGAAAGACGATACGGGGCTTACGCCCCTTTCCCCGGACCATGAATTCCCCTCTTTCCAAATCCACCTGATTCCTGTTGAGATTACAAAGCTCGCTCACACGAAGCCCTGTGGAAAAGAGTGTTTCTAAGATAGCGTAATCTCGGTATCCCCTCGCGCCACCACGCTCGATAGCCTTAAAGATTCGCTCTATCTCTTCCGGCGTTAAAAATTCCACCGTTCTTTCCGGAATTTTTGAAAGTGTGATTTTTTCGGGCGCCAGACTTTTTGCATCATTTCTCGAAAGATACTTTAAGAAAGCTCTGAGCGCGATCATGTGATAGTTCTGCGTTTTCACACCAAGCGTTCTGCCCTTCTTTTTGTCATTTTCGTGACGATTGAGATACAACCTGTATTTCTGAATCATCGGAAGAGAAATTTCCGCCGGCGAAATATTCCCGGCCCACTCCTCAAATCTCGAAAGGTAGTGACGGTAATTTTCCACCGTTTTCAACGATTGGTTTTTTTCAATTTCGACGTGTGTGAGAAACATATCGATCCATTCCCGAAGCGTCTCCATTTTTGTGATGAAACATTCGCCTGAAAGTATATCACAATTTCATCTTTCTCATTTTTGCTGAATTTTGATTATACTGTTTCTTTTATTTGGTGCATCTACTAATTCTTGCGCATGTGTGTATTCTTTTGTATTTTCTAGGTGCATGTTTTTTATTTTCCAATGCTCCCAACCAGGATAACACACTCCCAGGTTACTCTTGAGTCTATCCAGACAGCGCTTTCTTCGACCACAAAAAATCTCGAAAAAAAATTACTCGCGCTTCAGCTTCTACTCGCGGGAAAATCCCACAAGGAGGTGTGCTCGATACTTCAGATTGGGCGAAATACGCTCACGCGCTGGATCAAGCTTGTGAATAAAAATGGAATGAAGGGGCTTTCTCCTGTTGGAAAAGTCGGGCGCCCCGCGAAACTGCAGAAAAGGGAGACTGATGAGATTCGCATGCTGCTCAAGTCCTCCCCGAAAGAGACCGGTCTTTCCGGTAAGCACTGGACGGGTGCGATGTTCCGAAAACTCCTGAAAAAGAGGTATGGAAAAACCTTTTCGCTTTCCGCGTCCTATAAAATTTATCACAAGATCTGTGCATCATCTTTAAAACAAGACCTTGAGCCTCAGCCGGAATTCAGCAATGCACTGTCACTTCTGATAAAATTCTATCGTCGAAAGGTTGTTGATAACCTCGCTCGACCTCATGCACTGTGATTTTTACACTTTTCTAGGATTGGACGACCACCTCATTGGATGAGGCGCTTTTTTCGCCGGTATTCAGGTCTTCCGTATCAACTTTGTAGGTATAGGAAACTCCTGCTTCCGCGCTGAAATCCATATACTGCGGAGTTGTCAGTTTTGATTCAATAAGCTCGAAATCTGTGCCTGCTGTCTTTCGGTACACGTTATACCCCGTGTTCTGTACGGTGCTTGGAATCCACTCCAGGATCGTTTGATTGGAAGCGCTCTTTCTTGCTGTCAGGCTCTGTGGAGCCTCTACGCTGATTACAAGCGGCTCCGGTTCCGTTTCTTCGACAACAGCAGCGGGTTCGGCTGGTGCTGCTACCGGCAGTGCGAGACCGTTAGGATTTTGGTCATGCCAGAGTTTTGCCTGATGCAAAATTCTTGCCACCATTTTTCGCGGTATGGATTTCCCAAGGTAGCTACTAGCCTCGCTTTGAGAAATAAGACTGATCTCCGTCATTTTTGTTAAATACCCCTCGTACCAGGCCGCCGTTTCTGTGACTTCAACCTTGAGTACTCGGAGGATCATGGCGGAAAACTCTTCGAGTTTTACGTTGTTTGCCGGCATGGCTTTTCCATCGGACCCCTTAATGAAGGCTGTTTTTTCAACACCGTTATAATTTGTGAGACTCGCTATGTACATGGCCGGCGCATACCACGCGCCTGTTTCCACATCGGAAAACGGCATAGATCCTATGGTCACGCTGTTAAGATCGATGGTCGGATAGAATGTACGGATAAGAAATGTGGCTGCTGCCGCTCTGTTCAGATTATCATTCGGACAGAACTTATCTGCAGCACATCCTGTTGTAATCTTGTTATCCCAGAGGTACTGAATGGCACTCTTTTCGGAGCTTGTCACCGACTGGATGTCGGTGAAGATATCTTCAACGTTTTTTTTTGCTTCTTCAGTGGTACTTGATGTTTGAGTTGTTGTGCTGGTGGTTTCTACTTGGGCGGGAGCGGTAAACGCGACGGTTACATCCTTACTTACATCACCTTTTTCGTTGGTAACCGTAAGTTTTACGTTACTTGCCTCAGTTGCAGCGATTTCGAGTTCGCCCGTACCGTTCGTAATCTGTTTTTCGGAAGGTAAACCTGCGGGAACACTGGAAGATACGAGCACCTTTCCGGAAACGGGGTTTCCGCTTTCATCCTTAGCCTCTACGGTAACTTTAACCTTCTCTCCGACTTTAGCCTCGTTTGCCGATGGCGAAAGATTGATGCTGACTATGGAAGCTGCCGCGAGATTGGTGGTTGTCGTTGTGGTTGTGGTTGTCGTGGGAGTCGGACCCGCAACGAGTACGTTGCCTCCGTATGCCAGCTGCTCTCTGAATGCAAGCAATAGCGGATCGACGAATGTCGATTTTATGACACCTGCGTCACTGGTGTAGTACGGATTGTATTTTGCGAATTTATTTATCTGAAAATGGAGATGAGCTCCATAGCTGTTGCCGGTGTTTCCGACATATCCGAGTTGCTGTCCTGCGGTTATCTTTTGTCCGACGGTTGCCGTGGGTTCGTCACGCAGGTGCGCAAAGTGCGCGAAATACGTGCCATGCTCGTTGGAGAAACAGAGTGTAACGGCGTTTCCCCATGTGTTTGATCCTTCGGACACTTTGAATATCCGGTACACCTCCGCGTTCTGAAACGGAGAAACGACTGACATGTTCTCCTTGTTCTCACTCCACCAGACCGGAATATCGATTCCGATATGTCCACCTTTTTCGTACTCACTCGACTGAAGGGTGGAAAGGTCCTGACCACTCGTTACTGACATCATTTTAGTAAATGTGTCCTTCAGCTGGGTTGGGGTTTTTGAATAGAGTTTGCCATGAAGGCTGGAAATCTTCTTTTCCTCAATGGCCTTGGTGATGCTCGCTTCGGTAAGAGAGCTCACTACGCCCGAAACCGGCAATATAGTGATTTTTCCGGTGTCGGTTACACATGTCGGCACGCCGACAAGGGATGCGCCGAGCCATTCAGCATATTGCTGCCCAAAATATCCAAGGAAGGTGAGCAGTAAAACTCCGATCCCGATACCGGTATTCCGCATCCATGGAGTTTTCCAAGCTCTGGTGTACCATGCAGTTTTCTTCTTCATGCGATTTTGTGTTTATGTATTTTTTTTGTCCGGATACCGTGATAGATTCCGGACGAATCGTTTCATTATAACAAAAAGGGATGCTTAAGACAAGCCATGGATCATACGTGAGCCACTCTGAGGACGAAACGAAAAGTATAGCGAAACAAATTGCAAAGTCCTGCAAGGCCCCTTCCGTACTCCTTATATATGGCGATCTCGGAGCCGGAAAAACCATGTTTGTACGCGGTTTTGCCGAAGGCCTCGGTATACAAAAAACGGTCGCGAGTCCGAGCTATACCTATCTGCGTACATATCCATTTGGCAGGGGTAAAACTCTCTACCATTTTGACCTGTATCTCCTTTCGGAAAAGAAGGGTGATACCTCTTCGCTCTTTTTTGATGAAGCTCTTCGGGACTCCAATGGCATTATCATTGTTGAGTGGGCGGACTATCTCCCAAAAGAAAAACTTCCGGCCACACGTATTACTATCTCGGTAGCACCCGATTCTTCCCGGAAGATTTCCGTCACCGATACCGGTCGGGGAAAATGATTGCTTCCGACCATTTCTTTCCCTAAGATGTTCCGTGCGCCGTTTCTTTTTATAAGAAATGTTTTCTTTCCATAAAAGGCAGATCGGGTCCGCAGATACATCGCATGAACACGGTGTTACTGAAGAGAAACCGCATATGTTTACACGGGCACTTCATCTTTTTCCGAGAAGCAGAGAGGAGTTCCGAACACGCAGGATTTCTATCGTTTTTGCGATAACGATAGTGCTGATAGCGGTTTTTTTTATCTATCATGTTATTTCCGCAGCGCTTTTTTATATCAATACTTTCAGTGTCAGTGATATTTTGTTCATTTTTGCCGGCGATATTTCCCGTGATGAGATGCAGAGAACAAATGTTCTCCTCGTTGGCATGGGTGGAGAAAGTCACGAATCTCCCGATTTGGCAGATACTATAATCGTGGCTTCATATAATCATGCGACCAAGATAGCCAGTATGCTCTCGATTCCAAGAGATCTTTATCTGAGGGTTCCGGAAAACGGTTCCAGCAGAATAAATAAAATTTATGAGGACATGAAGCCACGTGTTGGAAGTGCGAAAGCACTGGAAATTCTCCGTGATGCCGCTGAGCAGGTGGCCAATGTGGAGATTCACTATTATATAAGGGTTGATTTTCAGGGCTTTAAAGATGTTGTTGATATTCTTGGCGGCGTCGATATTAATGTTCCGTCAGCTCTCCATGATGAATTTTATCCGGATGGAAAGAACGGATTTGAAACATTCCATGTTGATACCGGTCTCCAGCATATGGATGGGGAAACGGCATTGAAATACGCCAGATCTCGCCGTACCACATCGGATTTTGACAGAGCTCAGAGACAACAACACCTTCTTGTCTCTATTAAGGATAAGGCTATGAGTAAGAACATATTTGTCTCCCCCTTAAAAATACAGCACCTTTGGGATGCGTTTAAGGAACATGTGGAAACAGATATGTCATTTGCTGAAATGATCTCTTTTGGACGCATCGCAAAAAAATTCGATACGACAAAAATCGTCAGCAAGGTTCTCAGAGATATCGAGATCGTTCAGGAGGGCGGCTTTTTGTACACTCCGGAGCGTGAGTTTTATGGCGGAGCTTTTGTTCTCCGCCCCTGGGGAGAGACGTATGAGAATATCCACAAATATGCAAGCTTGATTTTCGACACACCTGAGATCTATCTAGAGAATGCTGCTATCGAAATCCAAAACGCCTCCGGCGTTCCCGGAGTGGCTCAGAAACTTATGGACTATCTTTTAACGTTCGGCTTTCGCGTTGTACGCATCGGCAACACGCCGGATGGCGAACGGTATGAAAAAACACACTTTGCCGCCACCAACCCCGACTCGTTTCCCTGGACCGTTCAGAAACTCACAGAATTTCTTCCAAAAGGAAAACATATTAGTTCACCAACAACGCGCTCGCTTTCGAGTAACGCTGATGTTGTTATAGTTATTGGCCAGGACTTTCCGATGGAGTACTAAAGGAAGGTAAGGATGGCCGTTCCGAAAAACAAAACACTCGCGCCAATCACTCCAAGAATGAAGAGCGCCCTGTGGAAAACGGTAAGCTGGTAGATGTTTTTCATGTGTTTCGATTACATTAAATTATAACATAATTTCTTATGTTATGCAATCGTAATGATTCACATACACACCTAGCTAGAGGGTTCTCTTTTTACTCTCCTTCTTGTACGCAAGAAGCATATCCCCTTCCTGCAGTTTTACGCCTCCCTGGAATCGGATACCACACTCGTACCCTTCGTTTATCTCCTTTACCGCTTTGTCACCTCTCTTGATGTTGGTAATAATTCCGGTGCCCTCCTCTTTTTCTTCACGGATAACGCGTACCATCGCGTTGTTTTCAATCTTTCCACGCTTTACTTTGCATCCAAGGATCATGTCCTTTTTGGTTGTGAGAAATACCTGGAGCACCTCAGCCTCACCTAAGTCCACTTCGACCACCTCAGGATCCAGAAGCCCCTCAAGGATGTTCGTAACATCATCGAGAAGCTGATAAATAATGGTATATGTTCTGGCCTCTATTCCTGAAATTTCACATAACTTCGAAACCGGTGCCGGCACGGATACATGAAATCCCATCACAACTGCCATAGACGCGGCTGCCATGTTGACATCATTTGCAGAGACATCGCCAACTCCGGAGTGAATAACCTGAACCTTTGCCTTTTCTGACGGTATTTTATGGAGAGCATTCGTAATCGCCTCCAGCGACCCTTGAGTGTCCGCCTTGAGAACAACCTTGAGTACCTTCATTTCACCCGACTGAATCTTGCTGATGATTTCACTCATGGTGCTTGATCGAAACCTTCTGCTTTTCAGAACCGTTTGAATTTCGAGAGCTTTCTCACGGGCAATCTTTTCATTTTCTGCGACAATAAGAATATCACCGGCCTGAGGCACTTCGGAAATTCCGGCAATGCACACCGGACCGGATGGCCCCACCTGTTTTACCTGTGTCCCTTTGTAATCCATCATGCGTTTCACCTTCCCAAATGCCCTCCCCACCACAACAGGATCGCCGATACGAAGAGTTCCCGTATTGACAACAACCGTGGCAATAGGACCCAATGAGTGATCCATATTGCTTTCGATAACTGTAGCGATTGCAGGCCTGTAGGGATTTGCCTTCAGCTCCTCGAGTTCTGCCACGAGAAGGATGGAATCAAGAAGTTTATCTATCCCCTTCTTCGTCATTGCCGAAAGAGGAACCATAACAACATTACCGCCCCAGTCTTCTGCGGTGAGTCCCATATCACTCAACTCTCTTTTTACTCTCTCGACATCGGCACCGTCCTTATCAATTTTGTTGATAGCAACAATAATGGGAACTCCCGCCGCCTTCGCGTGAGAGTATGCCTCTTTTGTCTGTGGCTTTACTCCTTCATCTGCCGCAACAACGAGGATAGCAATATCCGTAACACCGGCACCGCGCGCTCGCATCTCTGCGAATGCCTCGTGACCGGGTGTATCGAGAAACGTCAGCCTTTTCCCATGATATGTCACCTGGTACGCGCCAATATGCTGAGTAATACCTCCGCTCTCTGTGGAGACGACATCCGTTTCACGAATAGCATCCAAGAGTTTCGTTTTTCCGTGATCTACATGACCCATGACCACAACGACCGGAGGTCGTTCCCGAAGACTTTCGGCGTCCGATTCCTTAAGAAGTTCAGAAAGATTTCCCGCCAAGAGCTGCTCCGCAGACGCTTCTTCGATCTTCTTGTGCAGCTTGATATCAAAATCACCGGCAACTATGGATGCTGTTTCGTAATCAATAATTTGATTAATGGTAGCAAGGATCCCATTTTTCATAAGTTCTCCTATCACCTTTGCCACCGGAATTCCTGTTTTCTCCGCAAATTCCTTCACGGAAATAGTGTTCCCTATCTCAACAGCACCGGCTTGAGCCCTGCTCGCTGCGGTACCACCAAGTGATTCGATTACCTCCTCCTTTTTCTTATCACGGCGAACCTTACCCTTCGCAGCCTTGAGCTTTCTCTGGGATTTTCTAATTTCGCGCTCTTTTTCTTCAGCAATAATCTCTTCATAGATCTCAGCCACTGACTCTTTCTCCTTTTTTTCCTCCTTAACCTCAGCCCCTCCGAGTTCCTTACCAATCTCTGTACGCAGTACATCAGCAATCTCCTCCTTAATCTCCTGAGCACTTTTGGGAACCTTAAGATCGAAGAGATCTATATAGTCACGAATATCACTTACGGTGATATTGAGTTCCTTCGCGAGATCTTGTAACTTTACGGCCATGCAAAAAAAACGTATGAGAAACGAACCTTTCCTAAAAAAATAGGCTTCATTCTTTTACTCTTATTTTGGCTTTTTGTAAAGGAAAATCTCCACCTTTGCATTCCTCCGCAGGGCAGGTACAATGTCCGTCGAAGCAGAAAACTTCTTGCGGCGATCTCTGACACAGGCCCATGATGTTAATAGCAGAATGCCGGTCTCCAACCCGCCTGAGGCGGGCGAATCCTCAGAAAAAACAAAAGGTAACGTGAAATAAAAACCGTGCTATAAAGGCCCATGGTGTTAATGGTAGCACACCGGTCTCCAAAACCGTTAGTAGGGGTTCGAATCCTCTTGGGCCTGCCATCTACTCAACTGTCTTCTCTGTGGGCTTCTTTGACTTGAAAGTTTTCTAGTGTTCTTATACCATGAGAGACTTCTTTAATTTTCTCTATGTCAAAAGAAAATCCATCACCACAGTCACCAAATTCCAGGTCTGAGAAGACCGATGTTGAAAAATTTCTTAAGAGTGGCGAATTTACAGCCAAGTTTAAAAAGAAAATTCAGTCGCTGAGTGAGGAGCAGCGCCAGAAGATTATGGATGCCTTTACGCAGATTGTTGATACCGATCCAAGACAGGCGAAGATTACCGCCCTGCGCGCTTCCGTAAATGATATTCTGCGGAACAGAAGTCCTTTTGAGCTTCCCGGAGACGGAGGCACGCTCCTTTCTTTTGCGGAGCTTGGTAAACTCCTTGGCGAACTTATTGAGCTCGGGGAAGATGTTGGCGCCGAGAAACAAAAGGCAATGGAAAAATTTCTTCGCTCCGCACGAAAGCTACTTCGCAAGGGGGCTCATTTTAAGGCCATTTTTAACAATAAGACTCAACATCTTTTTATTGTTGATGACCCAGTTGTTGACGACATCGGTGTGCTTACATGTTCCGTTACAGAGGTTTCACTGAATGATAGCAGCGAGCCAAGAGCCGATGTAAAAACCGATGGAATGGAGTCATTTGAGCTCGACCTTGTTGCCCACCCCGCCCCTTCTTTGCTTGTTTTCAAGCAGTACGGATACAAATAGACCGGGAAATTTGACTCTTTTTTCAAACTGTCTACAGTATACGAGTTGTCGGTTGTTTTGTGGTTTTTGTTTCTTTGAAGCAACACGTGGGGCATTAGCTCAGCTGGTTAGAGCGCTTGCATGGCATGCAAGAGGTCGTCGGTTCGATTCCGATATGCTCCACCATGAACTATTACTCGCTTCGCTCGTAAAGTTCATGGCACGCCACAGTACTTAATAGCCCTGTCATGAAGTGTGAATGTGAAACATTCTCTACTTCATGGTTCGCTCGTAAAGTTCATGGCACGCCATAGCCCCGTCATGAAGCGTAAACACGAAGTGTTTTCTGCTTCATGGTTCGCTCGATGAATAGTTCATGAGCGTGAAGTGTAAATACGAAGTGTTTTCTACTTCACGGCAGTTTATGATCAAATGCTCCGCATTTCTCACTTCATGGCTCCGCCATAGTTATTCCGAAAGAATAATTTACGGGCATGAAGCGTAAACACGAAGTGTTTTCTGCTTCATTCAGTACGTTGATATATCTGTTATTTTCTTCTGTTTTCCGGGCGATTAGCTCAGCTGGTTAGAGCGTACGATTCACATTCGTAAGGTCGGTGGTTCGAGCCCACTATCGCCCACCATGAATTACTTCCTCTCGCTTCGCTCGATGAAAAATTCATGGCACGCCATAGTTTCCTGGAGAAATAATTCATGGCATGAAGTGTGAATGTGAAACATTCTCTACTTCATGAACTCGCTTGGCCATGAAGAATAAATCTCCATGGCACGCTCGTAAAGTTCATGACATGCCAACTGATCTTCGCACCAGCGAAGAATGTCTTAGCCATCTCATCAATTGAGAGCCGCTTTGTCAGCGTTGGATTTATTGGCAATAGCCTGCTTATCCGCTGCAGCCTTTGTGTTCATCGCTGTTTTCTCGACAGCCACTTTTCTATCAATCGCTGCTTTTTCAGCCGTTGCCGCTCTGCTGATTCCTATTCGTGCAGCTTCTTTTGCAATTGCATCCATATGGTAGTAATTTTAAAAAATTGAACTATTTATTTTCCGCGAATCACCCTTATAAGGAAGACCACAACTGCCATAACGAGTAAAATGTGTATAAATCCGCCCATGGTGTAGGAGCTCACTAATCCCAGCGCCCACAACACGAGAAGAATTATAAAAATTGTCCAGAGCATAATAATATTTTGTTAGAGAAATAAATATTTTTCAGCTCATTTAAGATGCACGCAGGGCGAATACCAAAAATGATGGCTTTTCTGCATTTTTATCGTTCATGAATATGTCGCACTCAGTGGTGCTTACCATCCTATCCCCTTTAGTCTTTAATAGATAGGAGATAATAGGAATAGAAGATTTATCCTTCTCGCTTCGCTCGGAAGATAAATTACTCCATGTAATTTAGCGGATCGGAGAAAAAGTTATCCTCGTTGTTTTTTTTGGATGTTTCGGCTTTCTGTGTTTTTTCCTGGTCGTTTTCTTTTTCGAATATGATACCTATTTGCTCTTGAAAATTCTTGCACAAATCCCGAAGAGACTCCTCTGACACCTTTCTCGTTTTATTGTTTGTTGCGAGAAGGTTATGTATACCTAGAACTGCCTCTCCTGCCCATTTTTTTGCCGTCCCTGTCGGCTCGCTGCTTGCGAGCTCGCGTACCACCTCGGCAATTATGGCAAGATTTCCGATCATAGCGGCGTTCATGTCATCTTTCGGCAAGCTATGAAGAGCTTCTCTCGAGCGCCTTTGAAAATTCTCAACCCGTACTTCTACATCCTCCGATACGGTTTTCCCCTCAAGAAGATCTGATAGTTTCAGCAGGAGTTTGTTAACATGACCTATCGGTACGGAAATATCCTGCTCAAACAGGAACTGGCGCATATCGCGCCCCGCCTCTTCTTGTTCTTGTTCGCAGTATTCATTGGTCGCATTCGGCGCATTCAGTGGCTTTGATGGGTTCTTCTCAGTTTTTTTCTGACGATTATTCGACTGTACTTCGAAATGCGCCTTAAGCTGTGCTTCGAGTTGCGCTTCAATTTGTCCGACAGCTGCTTGAAGTATGATAAGCACATCCTTTTTAGTAGCCGCCCTCTCAAGTATACTTTCCAGAGAATTTTCCTGTCTTTCCGGCTGATTTTCCATTGATTGGCAGATATGTATAAAGAGTGTTATTTTAACTGAATTTCAATTTTTGTCAAGTAATCCATCCTCTTCTTTTTGTGTAACACGGGTGTTGTGGCACAATACGTAAGTACCATGTTTTTTAATTTCTTTGCAATGCTTCGCTCACATACATGTAATGAACTTACGAAAAAAGATCAAAGGAAAAAGGTGACCCTTTGCGGCTGGGTGCATACCATCCGCGACCACGGGGATCTTGTTTTTGTGGATCTGAGGGACAGATACGGCCTTACACAGGTCGTTTCCGACCCTTCCAACAGCGCTTCCGTTCATGCTGTTTTTGAGAAGATCCATCCCGAATATGTTATCAAAATCACCGGAACGGTACGCCTGAGACCTAAGGAGATGGTGAACCCGAAACTCCCCACCGGTGAAGTTGAGGTGCTTTGCGATGAGATTACCGTGCTGAATGAATCATTGACTCCGCCGTTTGAAATCGATCAGGAAAAGAAGGTTGGCGAGGAGATTCGCCTGGGATACCGATATCTTGATCTGCGCCATCAGCGCCTTCAGACAAACTTAATAAAGCGCCACGGTATTATTCAGGAACTTCGAAATGAGCTTACGAAAGAACAGTTTATTGAGGTAGAAACACCCATGCTTATTAAAGGAACACCTGAGGGGTCGAGAGAATATCTGGTTCCTGCGAGACTGTATCACGGTAAGTTTTATGTACTGCCGCAGTCACCACAGCAGATGAAACAGCTTTTGATGGTGGCCGGTTTTGATAAATATTTTCAGATAGCCCGCTGTTTCCGCGATGAGGATCAGAGAGGCGACAGGCAGCCGGAGTTTACCCAGCTCGACATGGAGATGTCCTTTGCCGAGCAGGATGATATTCTTGCTCTAAACGAGAAACTCCTCATAAAAATTACTAAGAAATTTGCTCCGGACAAACGTATCCTCAAGACCCCATTTCCCCGTTTAACCTGGCATGAGGCCATGGGCACCTATGGCTCGGATAAGCCGGATCTCCGATTCGATCTTCCGATCGTTGATGTGAGTGATGCTGTAAAAAAGAGCGGTTTTAAAGTGTTTGCGGATATTGTTAAAGCCGGAGGAACTGTCCGCGCTTTGCGCATCCCGGATTATGCGGATACTCCGAGATCATATATTGAAACAAAGCTTATCCCCATGGTGCGGGAGATGGGAGCAAAAGGGCTTGCTTACATCATGTACAAGCAGGAAAAGGAGTCTCCTATCCTCAAATTTTTGGGGGAGGAAGAGCTTGCGGCCATTGAGAAAAAAACACACGCGAAAAAAGGCGACGTTCTCTTTTTCATGGCGGGCGATTTTACCCTCGCCTGCACCTGTCTTGGCGCTTTGCGCCTGCGAATAGCACAGGAAAAAAATCTCATTCCGGAAAATATTTTTGCTTATGCTTGGGTCACCGACTTCCCACTTTTTGAGATTGATAAAGAGACCGGCCTGCTTGCCGCAACCCACCATCCGTTCACCAGACCAAAGCAGGAAGATATTCCGCTGTTGGATAACGAGCCGCTCAAGGTGAGATCCGATGCTTATGACATTGTCCTGAATGGCAGTGAGATAGGAGGCGGAAGCATCCGTATTCATGAACGCTCTCTTCAAACTAAGATTTTTGAGCTTCTTAATGTGACCGGTGACGATCAGCAGAGAAGATTCGGCCATATGCTGAAGGCTTTTGAGTATGGCGCTCCTCCGCATGGCGGCATCGCCTGGGGGCTTGATAGGCTTGTGATGATTTTCTGCGATGAGCCGAACATCCGTGAGGTGATCGCCTTTCCGAAGGATCAGAAGGCTAAAGATCTCATGCTGGATGCCCCGAGTGTCATGCCGGAAAAAAACCTGATCGAGGCAGGCATTAAGATTATTGAGCGAGAGGAACTTGCTTAGCGTTATTTCCTGGCGACTCCGGTAATTCGAAACGCCGCCGCATCTTCAGATGGAATCTGATTCCCTTGTTTCTTTTGTGCGACTCCCGAAACTGTGGCGCTTGGTTCGCTTTTTTTACTGAGCCATTCAGAAATTTCCTTGACGCTTGCGAAAGCCGCCCCTTTAAGCTCTTTTGCCTTGTTCCCAAGCGGTCCTTCTTCCTTTGCAATAATATCGATCAACGGTAATTCTTTCTCCAATTTCTCTATGGCCATGACGTAAACGGCTGACTCTTCCCCTTGTCGTAGTAATTTTTTCGCAAGATCAAGGGATTCCAATGTCATATCGGCGTAATCGTTAAATAAGATGAGGGCCGCAATCTGCTTCCCCTCTTTGAGCAATCGAAGAACTTCATAGAGCTTCTCTTGAGCAATGCCATCTTTTCGTTTTGCTTTTTCATCCCCGTCTTGCGTGGAGTTATCCAGAAGCAGTGCTTCCACCGCTTCCTTGGCACTGTATGCGGGTGTTTCCGATTTTACGGCCAGTGACAGTTTCTTCTGCATGGAAATAAGATGCTCTTGCACCGCGTTATCGAGAACCTCAGCATTCTCGCCATACAATTTTTCAGCCTGAATCGACGCTATCATCCCGGTGTATTCCCGCAGTAATTCTTCGGCATGTTCCTGATCGCCGCTTTCAAAAAGCGTAACCGCCTCCTGCAGCCTGGTGGCTGCCTGTTCAAGTTTTGCCAACGGCTTTTCATTTTCGGGAAGGAGGCTCAAGGACGCCCCCTCTTTAATTTTTTTTGCTGTATACAAAGGTGAGCCTGGTAACGGCCAGGCGTATCGCTTCATTTCATCCTTTCGTGCCTGTTCCAAACTATCTTCAAAAACTTTGTCGTGTTTTTCGTTTTCTTCGATCCACTGTTTTGCTTCGGATCCTAAAATCCTTTCGAGATTACTGGCTTTCTGGCTCTCAAACTGTTTTTCCGGATTGCCTTCGGTACTTTTTGGAATAGTAACCACATACTCCTGCGGAACACGAACCGTTTGTGTTTTAATGAGATCGTTTTCCTGATTTACCACCTCCACGAGCGCAACATTCTCCTTTGCCAACACTCGCGTAATTCGTTCGTTGGAAAGAATGGTGATTGCACCTCTTGGCACTGATATCATGGTTGAATCGGATGCAAGAATTTTGAGATGACTTTCATCTTCAAACGTTTTTACCCAAACCATACCTTTGAGACTGATAGTAACATCTTCATTCTGTGCAATTTTTTCCAGGGTGACCGATGTATTATCACCGAGGCGAATAATGGCGTTATCGAAAACCACAAGTTCGACAAGCGAGTTTTCGGATTTTCCGGTAATCAACGTTTCCCCTTCGCTCACGGCCCGCCCGTTGTACCCTTTTACCAGTCCTTCTTTGCCATCAACGGCAACTCCTCCGTAAATAATGTTGATGGAAACACTTCCTGCAGACATTTGTGGAGCTGTTTGGAAGCTCACGTGGAGAACAAGCATAAGAAGACACACCGACACTGCTCCTGCCAACAAGCTTTTTGCCATACGCATGTTGAAGACCCAGCGCGAAAGAAGCGTCGGTCTTGGCCTCGCCATGGCTTCACGAAGAGTTTCCCTAACTCGCCAGTATTGCTCCGTTGTTGGCTTTGCAAGCCTGCCACAGTTCTTCAGCATCCTTTCGAGACATCGCAGTGATGATAGCTTGTGCTCCTGTTCAATAGCGAAAAGAACTCCTCTTTTGCAATGCTTCTTTGTTCTTTGAGGGACGATGGCCGCCTTTTTAGCGGCTTCGAGAATTTCATGTATTGAATTTTCTTCGTGTTTTTGGCTTCTCATTCAAGTTTTTTGATAACACCGAAAAATTCGGTTATTTTGCACTTCCTGCGATGTTGTAAACGATACTTTTGCCTTTTTGTTGCATAATAAGTCGGCATTCCCGTAACAACAGGAATGCCGGCAACATGATTGAACCTACTTATTGCTCTTTTTTCTTGGATCCAAAACAGGATCATGTTCCTGGAAGTCTAAAAATCCTTTTTGGATCTGGATTTCCTTTTTTCCTTCCAGTCTTTCCAATTTGGAAGACTGTCTTTTCACCAAGCGATTTGACTTCTTTGACGACATAATAGAACTCCTCTCTTGCCCTTTTTAAGGGGCGATAGTGCTTCCCTCTCAAATAAATAGGGAGCTTTGTTCAAAAAAAATAATGGTTCAATACTCGGCTATTTTACGTATTTTTTCGCTGTTGTAAAGATGACACCCGCGCTTTTTCAAGCGCGGGTGTCGGGTGGCCAAATCGCCGCTCTAGCCACTATACCCATGGATTACCCGTTGTGCTTTTCCTCGTTCCCTTCGTCATCCTCCGGAGGATTGTTCTTTTCGGCCATAAGTTTCGTTTTAATGGCCTCAGTATCCCTCCGCCTCCTGCGCCTGTCTGCTCTGTTCCCTAAGGTTTTGCACCTATGAGTCCCTTTTCTCGCTGCGTTACTACTCATCTCTCGTGCTTTCCTTTCCGCCTCCTTGAGGCCAAAATGGATATCGTCAAAACGGCGATTTGGTTTGTGGGATTCTATCACAAAACGTCCGTTTCGCAATACGAAGCTGGGTGAAAACTGCAGTACGTTCGGAATCTTACTCCCACTCTATGGTTCCCGGCGGCTTATTGGTTACATCAAAAAATATGTGGGAAATGTGGGTTTTAATACGGGAATCGCTGAGAAGACTTTTCGCGATCTCTTCAACTTTTTTATAGGGAATTTTCGCAAAATTCGCGGTCATTGCTTCCCTGCTCTGTACCGGACGTAGGATGACCGACTCTTTTCCTTCCGTGCCACAAGGGATGAGCACTACCGGCATCTGCCAAATATCGTCCCACTCCTCTTCGTAACGCATCTCCTGGAAAACGAGGTGGTCTATCCACTGAAGCAGAGTCACTCTTTCGGGGGTTATCCACGCCCTTTTTGTTGTGAGATTGACGTCTTCACCGTGAACACAGTAGATGCATCTGTTTATCTCCCCGAATTTATTTATAACGTGCGTCCCCATCTGATCCAAAGCTCCCCAATTCGGAAATGGACCAAAAAGCGCCACTGGATGGCGGTACGTTCTCTCATCACCCTGAACACCGACACTTTTGATAGGCAGTATCCTCGGGCGGAGATTTTCAGTTTCCTTTTGCATTTCGGTTTCAAGATCCTGCTTGTTCACCAGTGGAGATTCTGCATCGGCGCAGAGAATACGAACTCCAAGCCCGGGTCCGGGAAATGGCTTTCTCTCTATTAATTCCTTAGGTAGTCCGATTTTTTCTCCGACAATTCGCACCTCGTCTTTATACAATTCTCGAAGTGGTTCTATCACCTTCCCTTCTTCAATGAGGCGCTGCACCCGATCCACCCGATTGTGATGAGTTTTAATTTTGTCGGCATGTTTTGTACCACCGGTTTCGATAGTGTCGGGATAAATAGTCCCCTGCCCGAGTATCCATTCATCAGGATCCAGTCCGAGTTCGTTGGTGACCTCGTCTTTTACATCGAGAAATGTGTTACCGATAATTTTTCTTTTTTCTTCCGGATCAAAAACCCCTTCGAGAGCTTTTAGAAAAGCGTTCGACGCTTCTTTGACACGAAGGTTGCTGAATCCGATTTTCGTAAGGGCGGAGCTGATCTCTTTCACCTCTTCAAAACGCATCAGGCCGGTATCTACCAGTAGCCCGTACACCCTCTCTTTCCCGAGTGCTTTTTCCAAAAGAGCGAAGGCAACAGTTGAATCAACACCACCGCTTACGAGCATAAATACCTTCTTATCCTGAACAACTTTTTTGATCGACTCTATTTCGTTCTGTATGAACATATCCAGACTCCACTCTCGTTTGACGCCACAGATATTCAGAAAATTATCGAGAATCAGCATGCCCTGCGGGGTATGCGTAACCTCCGGATGAAACTGCACACCATAAATTTTCTTTTCATCATGGATGATGGCCGTATACGGACAGAGCTTTGAACTTGCGATCGAGCGAAATCCGTTCGCGAGTTTTTTAATCTCGTCAAAATGACTCATCCACACGCTGATCTCACCTTTGATGCCTTTAAAAATATCCACCTCTTCTTTAATCTCGACCGTTGCCGGCCCGTATTCGCGCATCGCACCTTTATCTACCACTCCGCCGAGCATGTGGTTGATAAGCTGATGGCCGTAACAGATACCCAAGATGGGCACCCCGAGTTTAAAAATTCCCTTGTCCGCATGGAGAGCGTTTTCACCGCTCACGCTGGCCGGACCACCGGAGAGAATAATTCCTTTGTAACCTTTAAGCTCTTTTGCTTTTGTCGTGCCGTCCCTGATTTCACTGAACACATTGAGGCGGCGCACCCTGTTGGCTATGAGGTGCGCGTACTGTCCGCCGAAATCGAGAACAACAATGCTATCCATATTTCTTGTCACTATGATTTGCTAGCACTTTAGCAGAAAAACTGGGGGGTGACAAAAGCACCGGCCCTGAATCAGAATCCTTCGGATACGATTCAGGGCAGGGAGGGTGAGGACGGTGAATCAGAAGCCTTCGGTTACGATTCAGGGCGGCCACTGAATCAGAAACCTTCGGTTACGATTCAGGGCATGGAAAAATTATGCCTTCTTTCTCTGCTTCAGTTGATCAATCTCATCGCGGATGGTAGCCGCTCTCTCGAATTCCAGATTTTGAGCGGCAATTTCCATTTTTTGCTCGAGGGCGTAAATAACGCGGTCGAGCTCTTCCATGGGAACCTTGTCGATAAATTCATCTTTCCTTGAGGCTCCACTTCGCTCACGCTCAACGATATCTTTTACCGCTTTGATGATGCTCTTTGGTGTAATTCCGTGTTTTTTGTTATACGCAGTCTGAATTTTCCTTCGCCTGTTTGTTTCACTGAGTGCGTCCTTCATTGCCTGAGTCATCCTATCCCCGTACATAATAACAAACCCTTCCACGTGACGCGCGCAGCGTCCAATGGTTTGAATGAGCGCGTCGCGGGAGCGCAGGAATCCTTGCTTGTCGGCATCCAAAATCGCAACCATGGAAACCTCCGGAAGATCGAGTCCTTCACGCAGGAGGTTAATACCAACGATGATATCAATCTCACCCAGGCGAAGCTGGCGGAGAATTTCAATTCTCTCCATAGTTTCTATGTCTGAGTGCAGATAACGGACCTTAAACTCCGCTTCCTTTAAATATTCCGTGAGATCTTCCGCTGTACGTTTTGTAAGTGTCGTGATGAGTACGCGTTGCTTTTTATCGATACGAGCTTTCAGCTCGTTCATCAAATCGTCGATTTGATGTTTTGACGGCCGTACTTCGACCACGGGATCCAAAAGACCTGTCGGCCTGATTATCTGCTCCACCATATTATTCTTCGAATGCTCGTACTCGTACTTTCCCGGAGTCGCGGAAACATACACTGCCTGGCGAATATGATTTTCGAATTCGGTAAACATAAGAGGCCGGTTGTCGTGCGATGAGGGCATACGAAAACCATAGTCCACCAATACCTCTTTTCTGGATTTGTTGCCGTTAAACATTCCGCCGACCTGCGGAATGGTAATGTGAGACTCGTCGATAAACATGAGAAAATCATCCGGGAAGTAATCAAGAAGAGTTGCCGGCTCTTCGCCCGGCTCACGGGTGGAAAAATATCTCACGTAGTTTTCGATACCTGTGCAGTATCCGGTTTCCAGGAGCATTTCGATATCGTATTCCGTTCTTGTTTTCAGTCTCTCCGCTTCCATGAGTTTTCCGATGGTGCGAAGCTCTTTTTCGCGAATTTCCAAATCTTTCCGGATTTCAACAATCGCTTTCTCAATTTTTTCCTGCGTAGTGACGTTATGCTTTGCCGGAAAGAGGGAGACTGAAGTATGAGTCTTGATAATCTCACCGGTGAACGCATCCGTTTCGTGAATGGCATCGATCTCATCGCCCCAAAAATCCACGCGATAGATGGTGTCGCTGGATGGCGGGTAGATCTCTATCACATCTCCGAGTACGTTGAACATTCCCTGCTTGAATTCCATGTGAGATCTGGTGTACTGAATGTCGGTGAGGTGACGAAGAAGTTTATCCCTCTTGAATACGTCACCTTTCTTTAATGTGATTGCGAGCTTCTCGTAATCTTCCACGTTGCCTAATCCGTAGATGCAGGAAACGGAGGCAACGATTAAGAACATCTTTGCGCGTAAGAAGATTCTGCGTTGCGGCATGGCGGTACTTGTTAATCTCGTCGTTTATAGACGCGTCTTTCTCGATATAGGTATCGGTCTTGGCGATGTACGCTTCCGGCTGGTAGTAATCGTAATAAGAAACAAAATAGTTTACCGCGTTGTCCGGAAAAAATTCACGGAACTCACTGCAAAGCTGCGCCGCCAGTGTTTTATTGTGTGCTATAACAAGCGTCGGCTTGTTTATCTGCGCCACAACATTCGCCATGGTAAAGGTTTTTCCGGAACCGGTTACTCCAAGAAGCGTCTGATGTTTCGTATTTTTCTCTATCCCCTGCACCAGCTTTTCTATGGCCTGCGGCTGGTCGCCGGTAGGCTTAAAATCGGAGACGAGTTTAAAGCTCGACATGAAATTCAGTAAAAAATATCATCGGATATTTTACATGTTTTTCAGGCGCAAGTAAACCCCGCTATGGGCTTGAATATAGGGCTCAATGTTTTTTCTTTATTTTTTGTCACAAAAAAGTGCCTTTTTAAGGCTTTTGGCACATTTTTTGCCTGTTTTTATCGATTTTCAGTCTAGAAATCAAGAAATACCGGCTTGTTTTATATGCCCCCGGAACCCACCTTCGACGGCCCCCTGTGCCATGCTAGAGACCACTCATTTTCCTTTACTGTAAGCCATTTTCCCTTGACTTTTTCAAAAGGTTTGATAGTATGTTCTGCTACAGTTTTTCTGGCCAAAGTTATTGACTTTTTAGCCAAAATGTTGTAGTATTTTCATTCGCGTGATATGGCGAAATCGCTCGTATCCGCGTGAACCTTGAAAAGTAGAAGGGAAATACAGAAATGACGTTAGACGAAATTACCGGGGCACCGAAATATTCGGTATTCGAGTGATTTCGTCTAACAAACAAGTTTTTTAAGTCCGGATCCTACCCTGTTGGGTAGAGATCCATTGATAAGGAGAAAGAAAATGGAAGATAAGGAAATGAAGGATCTCTTGGTTAAGTTACTCGCTACAAGAAAGGGGCATCGTCTCAATCCTCTCACTTGGATTAAGTGGATCTTCGGCCTCGTAAGCATCGTTGGCGGACCGGCAATCATTGTTGTTCTCGTGGTTGTCCTCCTCTCCGCTGCAGCCGCCATTCCCAGCATGATCCTGAACTTCGCCTATGCCTGGGACAACTGGAAGGCCAGCAGAACTTTCGAACAGATGGCCGGGGAACTTAAGACCTTCAAGGAGGTTGAATCGGTTGCTAAAACAGAGCTGAAAAAGGCCTTGAAGGAAAATGAAAACCTCAGCGCCCAGATTGCTCAGAAGAAAGGACTGAACCAAGAGGAATACATGAAGATCTTCGACAAGCTCGGGCAAGAAACAACCGCTGGCCGTACAGATGGCCATGAGGGCGGAACTCACCAAAGAGTCCGCTGAGGACCTGAAGAAGTACCTCCTGGAGACAAGTGACGAGGTGACTGACACCAAGGAAATACTGGAGAGAACACGGCTCGATCTCTTTAATGAGAGAACTGCCATGCTCTGGTGCGCTTTCGGGTCATTCACCTTTTTCGTTCAGAACCAGCGGTATGAGGATGCTCGTGGCGCCTTCAAGAATATGGCGCGGTTACTTGAACTCTTTGCTGGGTATGACGAAAACGATGTCGGCTGGGACACGGTTGCTCCGGGAAGGACCGTCACCAACAGAATCTATTTCCAGGGACTCATCAGCGACCTGGTTGGTGTCAAGAACTGGTTCTTCACCGGATCGTCACTCGATGTCGCCCTCACGAAGATCGGTTTCACCGAAGAGGAGCGCCATCAGTACCTAAGTCGCATCTGCGGCACCGGTGACACTCCGAATCTGGAAGCCAGGCTCAAGGAAAGGGGGCTCTGGCCCAGATAAAATCCCCTTCTACTTCACAACGAGAAGCCCAACCTACCGGTTGGGCTTCTTTCTATGTGCGTCATTTTCTTAATCTACTCTTGGCTGAGTTTTATAAGTACGTCCCCCATTGCCATCATGGATTTGGCAAATGCGGCATTGATGGCCTTGGCGGCATCGGATGCGAACTTTGCGTCAACTCCTTTGATCTTTTTAAGATTCTGCACCCCGTCTACCTCTACGGTAATACTCCCGCTTTTGGAGATGTAGGTGCTTTTCCTGGCCGCTTTAAAGAGTTCTTCCTGAAGGTTTTCGCTTCCCATTACGGCAACGGCTGCCGCCATTTCGGACGCGCGAAGCGCGTCGTTGGCCGCCTTTACGATGTCATCGAGCATTGCCTTATTCTGTTCGTAATCGAGTTCTGTTCCATAGACTTTCAGAACATCCTGCGTTCCGTTTACTACGGCAATGGCCTTTCCGGCTTCAGCGCGGACTTGGTAGTTGGTAAGTTCCTGATGGATCCTTTCGCCAAGCGCGAGTGATTGTGTATCTGGTGTAAACATGTTTCAAAAGGTTAGTGTTTGAGAGATAACTATCTGCTTGGACCAGGTCCTTCGAACAGATCCCCGATGCCAGTTTTACCCGGCAATCCTGGAGTACCTTCATAACCTCCAGCCATACCACTTATTCCTTTACCTATTTGCTCTACACCTTCTTTTATAGTCTTTGCCGCCCCATGCGCACCGAAAAGTGATTCGCTGATTGAACGGAATGCTCCGCTTGCCCAGGTAATTGCATCCTTGCCGAATTCGGCTACTTTGCTTGCCACACCCGGAGACACTTTATCAAATAAAGCTGTTACCCAAGCGGCTAAGCCCGGCATACAGTAGGTAATGAGGGCGCCCGCTGCCACACCAAGTGCGCATACGAGTACCACCTTACCTCCGATAATGAGGGCTTTGGTCGCCCAAGATCTTCCTTCTTTTTTGTCCGGAACCTTTTCTGCCGGGTTGGTGATTACCATCACCTTGTCTGCGGCATCGACTCTTTTTTGTAATTCCGGGTTGGCTGCCTGAATTTGCTTGCCCATGAGCATCACCTTTTCTTTGTTGAGACCAATTTCTTTGGTTACTTCAATACCGCGAGACTCCGCCTCTTTTTGCATCGTCTCCACAAGTTTTTCCTTTTCCTTTTGGTCAAGCATTTTGTCCTGCATCACCTCCTTGGCATATTCATGCACACCCCAGTAGGATACAAACGGGTTGAGTGGCTTTACTTCATGACCAGCTAGCACTTTATCAAGTGTATCGTACAGTTTGTATTGAAGGGCGATAAGTTTTTGTTCAAGACCGGTGTTGCGCGCCCTGCGAGCGTCGCCGGTGGCTCCCGCAACCTCCATAGCGGCTGAAGCCAATAGGCCGTATTCGGTTCTGCCGGTTCCGTTTTTAAAAGCTTCCTCACATTCCGCGATAAGCTTTTCCGCAAACATTCTAAATTCCTCCATGCGCTCCTCTGCGCGCTCTGGAGAATCCTGAGCAATTTCCCGAAGTGTTGGCACATCGAGTGCGGCTGCTCCGCCGCTCATCTCCGGAGATGTCTCAGCAAAAGCCATCATAGATTTGGGGTTAGAAATTGGAACACCCATATACTTAAAGTTATTAAGTATTGGATGGGAGTATAGTCCCTATTTTTCATTTGTCAAGGGAAAATGGCTTAGTGGCTTGCTTCCCAGCATTCGCGTATTGCCCCATCCTCATTTTTATGATAAAATTGTATGATACCTTTTCTCATTTCTATGGGTAATCAAAAGCCGGACGACATGGATACTCGGGAACTTGAGAACCTCTCAAATATACCTCAACCGGAGACGAATAAACGAAAATCCGGAGAGTCTCAACTTAATCCTACTGTACACACTATCGAAGATGCCATCAGGGAATCCTTCGATCGCATTATGACCAGTATTGATTTTGATAATCTTGCGATACGCGACATTATCACTCTCACGTTTTCCGATGACAGAACCAACTCTTTTGAGGTTATTGATAAAAACAAGCGAGGTGGGCTTGTCGTCTGCAAGAACGTAAAAAACCCGAAAGATATCTGGTACTTTAAGGGCAATATTAGGCCCGGTGATAATTTCCATGAAAAATTCTCACCCCTTAAACCGCCTGAGAACGAACCTCCGGAGGAACCGCGAATCATCACTCAGGTCGCTTTATCCAAACATGTGGAGATACGCGATACTACCCCTGAAAGCGTTCTGAAAAAACTGGAGCCTGGGTTTGAGATCCATTTTCAATCCGGTGTGAAGTACATCGTTCTCGAAACCAACGATAAGGACAATGTTGTGAAATTCGTAAGAATTTCTCCGAATAAAAAATTTGAGGTTCTTGCATTTTCCAAGGATCAAATTGCTGAAGATACTGATATAATACGAAAAATTCTTAATACTTCTGACACGGAAATATTTTCCAACATTCCTTCTCAGGATGATACCCGTAGTATTCCTGCTCGTCTTGAAGATGTCAGAAAGGCGTTCAATGTGATCACTCCCGGGTTTGAAATTTATTCTCAATCCGGCACGAAACGAATCGTGTTAGAGATAGTGGGCGGACAAAAGGCTGTAGTGGATGGGCTTGAATGCCTTAGGAAGGATCTCCGTGGTCAATATCGCCGTAGTTTTGTGCCTGCACCAACTGCCAGCAGCGATATGGCATGGTGCCAAAAAATCGTGGATCCGTTTGGCAATGAAATCTTTTCGGTACCGAAAATAGAAATACAATAAATACGTTTTCGTACGCCATGCCAGGAAGTGCCGTGACGTGTTTTTGCGTGTGCCTACTGCGATTTATAGTTGATAAACCGCTTCCTGAAGCCATTTTATCTTGACAAATTTTAAAATGACGTGTAGTATGTGTTCCATATTTTATCACACCTCATGAATACTTTATCTCCTAACAACAAGTCTATGTATCATGAAACGACTGAGGGCGGACGCGGATCCACGGCGGTGGAGGCCATGCCTTTGAGTGAGATTGTTAAACAATCTCCGGAACAGGCCCTTAGGGATCTTGAAAGTTTTTCCCAGGAACGCGTGAAAGATCTCGATAGCTTTTTCGACTATGTTAAAGATAATGCAAAAGATCTGCAGTCGAATTTTGAGGTTCGCACCACTGCCGAAATGAAATATCAGGAGCACGAGAGACTTATGAAGGATATGTACAGTGCGGCAATGGAGTCAGCCTACAAGGATGCCCCCGAGGTTTTCACTCAGGTCATCCGACTTCAGCAAAAACTCTCATCGCAGTTCTTTCTTGCCAGCACACCAAGTGGCAAGCTGTACGGACTGCATGACATGAGAATTCTTTCGAATCCTTTTGCCGATCCTCTTTTCCGCACATCTCTCCATATTGAGCTCGATAAGAACGGGCTTGCTGATGATAGATGGGAGAGCGTAAAAAAGGAGCTCGATGAGCAGATTTTTCTTGCTACCAAAGAAAAATCTCCCGAAATACGGCTTCCGGAGGTTCCGGAGCTCAATAAGAACCAGCTTAAGGAGATCGCTCTTCTTTATAAGAAGATGGAAACGGATCCCACTTTTAAAAAGCAAATCGAGGATACAAAAACGCAGGTGATAGAGTCTGCTCCGGAGAAGGGAAAGGCGTCCGAGAAAAAGAATAAGAGTGTGCTCTGGAAATACGCAAAGAAGGGCCTCATATACCTTGCCATTGGCGGTGCGGTAGCTGCAGGCGTTTATTTTCTTGGTCCTCAGATACTTGAATGGGCAAAGAATTGGTGGAAAGATTTATTTGGACAGGGTCCTCTCAGTAACACTTCGAGATGGGTCAATGGAACTTTTGATACCATCCGCGAGGGAATCAGCTGGATTGGAAGCAAAGTAGATAAGGGATGGCAGTGGGTATCGGGAATTTTTAAGGATATGGCTTCCGGAAGAGAGGCTTTAAGGATCGGTAAAGAGATCTCGGATGCTGTGGGTGGCGATGTCCCGAATACACCCGGAATCCCCAGAATACCAAAACCGTAATCTCTCCCCTCTTTTTATTCCATTTACAAAAGTTTCATTATGAATTCAGCAACAAACACTATCGAACTTGCGGCTAAGGTTGCGCAAACCCTCGAGGGGGTTCAGGTTCGTGCCGAAGCCGGCAAAGCCATCGCCGTTGTTAACGGCATGCAGGAGGTCATGAGTATTTACGGAACCGAGATGAATTATGAGGACAATAAAGAGCTTTTTGATGCCATGGTGCAGTCCGCCAATGTGGCCATCCGCACCTCTCAGGGTGCTGTTATGGATCAGGTTATGACACGCAATGAAAGTGAAATAAAAGACCTTAAAAGCGATGCGGAAGGCAAGGTTTTTGGCGCAAAGACGAAAAACGTTATTGTGAGCGTTAACGGCAAACAAGATTTTCTGACCGTTGAGATTGAGAACAAAAATCCTATGCCGGAACTCTGCGCTGATATTGTGAAGGCTTTAAACGGTGCCTACAAGAAATCCATTCTTGTCGCAGGAGAAAAGCTTGAGAAGCTTTCGAAATAACTTTATCGACATTAAAAAGGCGGGGGAACCCGCCTTTTTTATATGCATACAAAGAGCTTCTATCGAATTTTTCCCATAACCTCTCTTAATTTTTCTTTTCCTCCTTTTTCAAAAGGAAAATCGTTCTCTTCCAAACCGCTTATTGCTTCCTCGATGCTTTCAATACACTTTTTACCATTGTTTTTTGCCTCCCCCCATGGCTTTGGAACCTCGGGTCCAGCTTGAGCCTGAGCCGACATATCCTCACCTATTTCCTTTATGAGTTCGTTTATGGCTCTGGCAAAACTTTTGCGCGCTTCCGACGTAAACATTTTCCCACGCTGCGGATCTCTTGCGGCAATGCCATAGGCAAACCATGAATTTCCCAATGTTTTGACAAGTTCCGTCTGGAGCTTGGCTACCGTTTTTGCCAACATAAGAGTTGCTTCCTTGCTTTCTTTACTCTCCTTATCCCATTTGCCAGCGCCTTCTTTTGCCCTTTTGAGCTCATCCATGAGTCGCTCTATATCCAACGCTCTGGCAGTAAGCTCTCCGTGTTTCGCCTCCGCTTCCTTCATAAATTTCTTACGTTCCTTCTCCCAACCCTGTTTTTCAATATCCAGCTTTCCGTGCTCCTCTTCATATTTCTTCTCCCATTCTTTAGCGCGATTCATTACTTTTTTAAATGAATCGTCCGGATCGAAATCTTTTCCAAGAATTGTCGTCGCGTGCTTTTCTACATCTTCCTGAAGTTTGCCAAGAAGCCAATTTTGATAGAGCGCCATTACTCCCCCTGCAAGAAAGAACAGGAAAGTGCCCCATAATGCAATTTTGTTAATTCTGCTCTTTATACTCCCAAGAGTACCGCTTCCGACCCCTTTTTCTAATTTTTCAACTGCATTTTTTAAACTTTTAATTTCTCTCTGAATTCTTATATTGATTTTTTTTTCGTCTTTGCTGTTTTTTTGAACGTAGGTAATGAGTTCTTCGAATTTTTTGATCATCTCCCCGTCATCAATACCGGACATCTCTTTAGCTGAATACTGCTCGGTAAGTTGCTTTTTGATTTCTTCGAGCTGCTGATTACTCTTGTCGCCCTGCTCCAGAAATTTGAGAAACTTAGCGTTGAAATCGAATGATGCGTCCATCCCCTCCCCAGGCCCCTTGCGCATTATGGAGAGCATGTTAGCAACATTTTTCATCTCTTCGGAAGAGAGCATTTCGTAGTTAAAACCGGCCTCGCGAAGGCTATCCGCGAGCGCGACAAGGTTCTGTCCCGGATCATTGATGATTTCGGTGATCTCCTGTTTTGTTTCCTTTTGAATCTTCTGTATTTCAGCATCCCCCTTCTCGACGGATTCCTGATTCTCAAGATTTTCGGGAGTTTCCGGCTTCGCTATATTTTCGGCATCTTTCAATGCCTTTTTATCGTCGTCGGGAGGTGGAAGAAGTTTTGGATCTTCGTTGGGAGTATTCATATTATTTTTATTTTACGGATCTTGTCATTATACCATTTTTTTCGTGATACATCAACAAAAAGGCGCATGTACTCCCTCTAAACCCATGATCACGTATTTTCTATTTCTTTTTCTCGTATACAAGATACTCGTACCGCGTATCCCCTTCTTCTTCCTTGCCAAGGGAGCGGATATGGGAAAATACTTTCGGAATTTCCGGAAAAAATGTATCACACGGATACTCTTTTTGTATCCGGGTGAGATAGATGCCGGAAAGAGCCGGAAACTCAACCCCCTGCCGGTAGACGCTACCTCCACCGATAATAAAACAGGTCTCAATGGATCTGTCGGCCAATTTCATGGCCTCCTCGAGAGAGGAGGCTCTCTTGGCTCCTGCGGGTGAGAAATCCGTGTTTCTGGAGAGCACAACGTTCACCCTGTCCGGAAGCGGACGGTGTTTTTCGGGAAGCGACTCCCAGGTGGTTCGGCCCATAATGACCATATTTCGCTTCTTTGGATCCTTCGTTTTTGTGGTGATATCCTTAAAGAAACGCATATCACCCTTCAATCTCCAAGGAAGCGTTCCACGGATTCCTATTCCGTTCTTCTGATCGGCGGCAACGACGATGTAAACTGGCTTGCTCATAAGCTGTAAGCGGTAAGCTGGTAAGCGATAAGCATGGGACAATTAGAATTTTTGTGATTTTTTCCACCCGTGTAGCATTTTACCAATTTCGTCTTCCAATATACTCAATTTCTCGTATTGATCATTTTTAATGTATTCTAGATCGCGCGCAAGCAATGTCTGATATTTTAATTCTTCCAGTGAAGACTCGGCGGTATTGTAGAAGTGTAAGGAATCTTTTGTGGATTCTCTCTTATGCCCTTCCGCAATATTCGAAGGAATAGAAACCGCGCTTCTTCTCATTTGCGATACAAGACCATATATCTCAACATGTGGGAATTTTTCAGTTACAGAGTATATCTGTAGGACAAGTTGATGAGATTTTTGCCAAACCTGTATTTCTTTAAAACTTTTTATCATAGCTTACAGCTTAACAGCTTATTGCTTACCGCTTTAGACAGCTATTTCGAATTTGATGGGGGCCTCGTGTTCGTAGCCGGTGAGCTCAAAATCTGCAAGTGTGAGTTCCCAGAAAGGCTTTTTTGCTATCGTGAGTTTCGGAAGTTTGTGCGGTTTTCTTGTGAGCTGTTCCTTGATGCCGTCCAGATGATTGAGATACAAGTGAGCATCTCCGAGTGTGTGGACGAATATTCCGGGGGTCAGGTTGCACTCCTGCGCGACCATCATGAGAAGAGCGCTGTAACTTGCGATATTATACGGGACGCCGATCGCCGTATCGGCACTTCTCTGGTAAAGCTGAAGATCGAGCCTGTCGCCCATGACATTGAAGTGGAAGAAGGTGTGACAGGGCGGAAGCGCCATTTTTGGGAGATCCGCCACGTTCCACGCGCTCACGAGGATCCTACGGGAGTCGGGACGGTTTTTGATAAGATCGATCGCCTCCTGAATCTGGTTGATGTGACTTTTTTCGTACGTTTTTTTCTTTTCGTCCCAGGTAAATTTTTCCCACTTTATCCATTGATATCCGTAAATCGGACCGAGATCTCCGTTTTTATCCGCCCACGGATCCCAAATTTTGCAGTCGAGCCCGTCTTTGATATTGGTGGAACCTTTAAGAAACCAGAGAAGTTCTTTGAGAATATTGGTAATACTCACCTTCTTGGTTGTAACCAAGGGAAACCCCTCGCGAAGATCGTATTTTCTTTGCGCTCCAAAGATTGAGATCGTTCCCGTGCCGGTACGATCGGTTTTTTTGATCCCGTTATCGAGAATCTCCTGAACGAGTCCGAGGTATTGCTTCATGTCGAAAAAATATATGTATTACCCTTCCATCTCTTCGAGCAGACTTATAACCATTTCCGCATCCTTAAGCCTTCCTTCGGAGATCAGTGTATCCACTTTTTGTATGGCGTTTCCGCTCATCCATTCCGATGCCTTCATTCTGTAAGCCTTAAAGAAGCCCTTGAGCTCCGGAAATTGTGTTTTGATAAGCCGGCGAATAATATCCTGAAAATCTTTTTCATTTTTCATTTCCCCCTTTTCAAGCTCAATCACGCCGATCATTTCATCGGCTCTGGCCTTGGAAATTTCACCTCTTAAATATTTTGCAATGATGTAATCTCTGACATCCAGAAACATGGTACTTTTTGGTGATGGTGTCTCTTGTGCTATTTATACAACCCGAGACCGCGAAAAACAACATTACGGGATTTGTGAGGAGGTGTGTTTGCGATGTACAATGCTCGCGATATTTCTGTGGCCCCCTTTTCTTCTATGTGGAATACGATTCTTCTTATCCTTGCCATTGCCTTAGGCGGCTACGTTCTGTTTAAGATCGTGCTTTTCCAGATGCGCTTTTTTTATGCCGTGTATCACGGAAAACATCGCGTGTACCTTAAGGTATCCGTCCCACGCAAGGAGGCAAAAAAAGATCGTGATGAGATAGTACATAAAAACTTCAAGGATATTATTGGCATCATGGAGCAACTGTTTCGAAGTCTCTATGAGCTTTCTGAGCTTGATCTTGCAAACCTCGTCCATACGAAAATCTGGAATTATGACAATATATCGTTTGAAATTGTCTGTAAGGAAAAACAACTGTCGTTCTATGTTGTCACTCAGAGGCGCCATTTGCGCCTCGTCCAAAAGCAACTCTCTTCGTACTACGAGGATATTGATATGCAGGAGATGGAGCCGTATGAAATATGGCCGAAGGGTACATGCCTTCGCCTGTATTACATGTACCTGCTTCGGAAATTCTGGTTCCCTATTAAGACATACCGATCTCTTGAGAATGACCCCTTAAATGACCTCACCAATGTTTTCTCCGGACTGGATGAGAAGGAAACTGCCGCCATTCAATTTATTCTCGACCCGACAAATTCCAAAAAATGGAACACTCAGGCGGCGCAGATCGCCGCCATGAGATTCAAGGGCAAAAACATCCCGGGATGGGTTGCCAATAATTTTGTTACCAAAATTATCGGCGCCATCTTCTTTGGCCTAACGCGCGGAGATGCTCCAACGGAAGCTCCGGGCGCCACCTCGGGAGACCGATATCTGCGCATGGTTCAGAGTGAGGAGGAGATCTGGAAGAATGTGGGACTGAAATCCAGACAGCCGTTTTTTCACACTACCGTTCGCATAGCCGCTTCTGCGCCGAAGAAAAAGAGGGTCATTGAAATTCTCAATAGCGTTATGATCTCCTTCAACTGTTTCATGGATGAGGGGCTTAACTGGTTCCAGGCACGACGCGTTGTCCCTTTTGATAGCATCAACAACGCGATCATGCACCGCACATATAATCTGCGTCTCAACGCGTATTTCGGAGAAAGAAGCTCCCTGCTTTCACCCGAGGAGCTTGCTTCGGCCTACCACTTTCCCAATGCTATTTACAATACCTCTCCGGTAATTTCCTGGCTTACTTACAAGATTCTTCCGCCACCGGCCAATGTGCCAACCAAGGGATTGTTGCTGGGGTACAACCAGTACCGCGGAATTCATAAGGAGATCTATATCAGGGAAGAAGATCGATCGAGACACATGTATATCATCGGAAAATCCGGAACCGGTAAATCGGCGCTCATTAATTTTATGGCTCGTCAGGATGCGCAGAACAACAAAGGATTTTGCCTTATCGACCCGCACGGAGACTTGGTGGAGGATGTTTTGGCATACATCCCGGAAAAGAGGATACGCGATACGATCGTGTTTAATCCGAGTGACCATAAACGCCCCCTGGCACTTAACCTGTTGGAGGCGTACACGCCGGAGCAGATGGACCTGGTTTCTTCGCAGGCAACCGAGATATTCATCAAGATTTTCGGCAACGAGATCTTTGGCCCGAGAATTCAGCACTACTTCCGAAACGGCTGTCTTACTCTGATGGAAGATAAGGAGGAGGGTGCGACACTGGTGGATGTTCCGCGACTTTTTGTCGACGATAAGTTCAGAGAATGGCGAACCGCAAGGCTTACTAATCCCGTTGTACGGTCATTCTGGGAACATGAGTACACGTCGACTGCGGAGAGGGAAAAGAAAGAGATCATCCCCTATTTTACCGCGAAATTCGGACCGTTTATCACAAACACAACGATGAGGAATATCATCGGACAGAGACGCTCGAGTTTTGATTTCCGCGATGTCATGGATGCCGGAAAGATTCTTCTCATCAACCTTTCTAAGGGTGATATCGGAGCTCTAAACACGCAGCTCCTTGGACTTGTGGTGGTTGCCAAAATTCAGATGGCAGCCTTGAGCAGAACCAATGTTCCCGAAGCTCAGCGACGACAGTTCTATCTGTACGTGGATGAGTTCCAGAATTTCGCCACTGATTCGCTTTGCAGCATTCTTTCGGAGGCGAGAAAGTACCGGCTTGCGCTTGTGATGGCTCACCAGTATTTAAAACAGATTACCGAGCAGGATAGAACCAGTATCCGTGATGCCGTCTTTGGTAACGTCGGCACCATGATGGCCTTCCGCGTAAGCGCGGAGGACTCCGAGTACATGTCGAAGGAATTTGCACCCGTGCTTTCGGAACAGGATCTTCTGAGTATTTCCCGATTCAAGACCTACATCAAACTGAATATTGATAACACGACTTCACGCCCTTTCAGCATGGGAACCATTTGGGACGAATCACAGAAAAATACCGACCTCGCCCGATTTATCACGCGCTATTCACGACTGAAATACGGAAGAAAAGCAAAGGTTGTGGATTTTGAAGTAGCTAATAGAATAGGACTTTCTTAAGCTGTAAGCTTGTAAGCTGATAAGCGGTAAGCTTATGGTAAAAAGCTTGTAAGAAATTTTGGTTCAGTAATAATCACATTAACTTGTTCTCATGTCAGGTGACTCAAAAAAACATAAAAATTCCGATCTACTGGTGCTTATTGCTTACCAGCTTACCGCTTACCGCTCATGAGGGACTTTGAAGTAATTATCGGTCTTGAGGTTCATGTGCAGATGAACACCGGCACCAAGCTCTGGTGCCGATGCAGTAATGATGATTTTGATTTGGAGCCGAACACCGCCGTGTGTTCGGTATGTATGGGATTCCCGGGAGAGCTGCCGGTACTGAATGAGAAGGCTGTAGAGAAGGGCATTCAGACCGCACTTGCTTTGCAGTGTGATGTGCAGGAGATGAGCAGTTTTGACCGAAAGAACTACTTCTATCCGGATCTTCCGATGGGGTATCAGATCTCTCAGTATGCTAAACCGCTCGCCCTAAAAGGCTCGGTCACGCTTACTGTTGAGGGGAAGCAGAAGACTGTTGGCATCACCAGAGTGCATTTGGAAAATGATGCGGGGAAGCTGATGCACGAGGGAGATTATTCACTCGTGGATTTCAACCGCTCAGGGAGTCCGCTTATGGAGATCGTTACGGATCCGGACTTAGAAGTCCTCTGGAGGCGCGACTATTTGCGGAAGAGCTGCAAAGAATCGTTCGCGCTGTGGACGCTTCGGAAGCGGACATGTACAAGGGGCAGATGCGCTTTGACGCCTCTGTTTCCCTGCGCCCGGTTGGCGAGAAAAAACTTTTCCCGCGAACGGAAATTAAGAATCTCAACTCTTTCCGCTCGCTCGAATCAGCGTTGAAACAGGAGGTGGAAAGGCACCGAAAACTTTGGGAGGAGGGTAAGCCTCAGGAAAAAGAGATTACTGTCGGGTGGCTTGCAGACGAGCAAAAACTCAAGTTCCTCCGTGAAAAAGAAGGGTCGGATGACTATCGTTATTTTCCGGAACCCGATGTCCCACCCCTCACGGTCGACAAAAAAGTTGTCCGTAATTTACGGGAGAATCTTCCGGAGCTCCCTTCGGCAATGCGTGAAAGACTGACTTCGAGTTATGAATTGTCTATAGACCAGGTTGATATGCTTCTTTCGGATCTTAGGCTTCTTACATTTTTTGAGGAGGTTGCCAAAAAAAATGGCGCAAGAGAGACCTTCCGTTGGGCTGTTTCCGAGTGGGGCGAGGTGCAGAAACGCATCGAGCTTCCCATCTATCAATCCCCCGTTACTCCCTCCAAACTTTCGAAGATGATGGACATGATAGCTTCGGGCACCATAAGCGGAAAAATCGCCAAAGAGGTTCTCCTGGATATGGCTCACACGGAAAAAACTGCCGAGGAGATTGTGGCTGAAAAAGGCTTAGGACAGATGAGCGACACTGCGGAGCTTGAAACTATCTGTAAGCAGGTAGTGGAAGAAAATCCACAGACTGTCGCGGATTTCCGTAACGGGAAAGACCGCGCCTTCGGGTCACTCGTTGGGCAGGTTATGGCCAGAACCAAGGGGCAGGCGAACCCGAAATTGGTCAATGAGATTCTCCGGAGACTTACCGCCTGAGATTTGGATATCCTGTGAATCTTGCAAGCTTGGTATACCCGCCGTTTATGTATTCGTTCGGGTTGTTTTCCCGTAGCTCGAGAGCCTGAAGCGCCAGTTTGATCGGGTGATCCGCGGTTCGGAAATCATTTGTTGGAGTCAGTGTCGCCCAGAGATCTATGTGTCCAAGTGAATAATTAAGCCTGCAGCAGGCATCAAGAACCTCTCCGACAAGATCCATTGAAAATCTTGCGGACACGCAGAGCGGCAATATCTCCGCATCCCGCGATATTCGCTTGGCGATCATTTTCATGAACTTTTTCACACCCTGAGAAGTTGTTATTTCTGGAATTTCCATATCCACCACTATTTTCAAAAATTCTCTCAACCCTTCCATGCGACCTCGTATCTGTTCGTTGTGCTCTTTGGGATCATCTATATATTTCGTAATTGCAATAATGATCTTTCTCAGATCTGCTTGAAAGATTTCGCGTATATTCGCCCCTTCCAAGCCCGCTTCAAAAAGCCTCTGAATCCCGAAAAGACGAGTAAGCGCATCGATTCTTTCTTTGGCGTTCATGCCAAGATCGATAAAATCTCTTTCTATTTTTTCCCGCATCACATTCCGATGATTTTCGTTCGAGGAAGTATCGAGATCGTTTTCAAAGATTCCAGTTATCAGGGATTCGTAGCGAAGCGCGTACTCCATTCCGGACCCGACTTCTCTGAATATCTTTTGAATCTCGATACTCATTTTCTGCAGTTCGGGGTTGTCTTCTGTAAAAACCACCCCTTCTTCAGCCAATTTTTGGCATCTTTCCATTTTTCGAAAAAAATTTTGCTATATAATATGGATTTTCTTCTCCCCGTCAATGTAAAGCTTTTTTTGCGGTTGTTTGACAACAAACATTTTGAAAAACAAGATCAATTCTCCACGTAAAAATTGCTTCGGACCCGCATATTTTCTACAATTCCCCTGATGTAATCCGTTTTATGTTTGAAACCTCTGGAGATATCCTGAATATAGTCATTGCTGTCAGTGTGGCATTTTCCGCTTTCTTCCTTTCCCTCCTCATTTTTTATCTTGTAATGATCTTGAGGGATGTGAATTTTGTAACCCGTAAAGCAAAGAATGTTGCCAATACGGTTGATACTTACATACGCACCCCCGCCAAGGCCATTATGATGCTGACCGAGAAGCTGAAGCTCCTCACCTATTTTCTTGAGGAACACAATAAAAAGAAGAAGGATGGTAAACACGGAGACTAGACTTTAGATACATGAAAAAGATAACTTTTTTTATCGTCGCCCTTTTTCTGACGCTTGGGTTTTCGTTGCCGGCGTACGCGTATTTGAGTGACGAGTGGGTGAAAAACTGTGGAACTCTTTCTTTCCGTGAGGGGTTCTTTTTTCTTTCGAGTCTCCGCCTCTACAGCCGTGAAAATTGGGAAGATGCGCTTCCGTTCATCGGAAAGAGGATTTGCGTTGAAGGGTTTGCGGAAAAACGAGAGGGTAAGGTCATCGGCATCTCTTACCACAGCCTCTCTCTGGAGGCACCTTCTGTTGCCATAAGTGAGCCGGCTCCCCTTCCCGTTGTGTGTGAGGAGTCTGTGCCCGCCCCAATCTTGAAGCGCGAGGATAAGCGATTTATGTACTATGGATTTTTGATTCCCGGCAGTCGCGATAATGCCTTACTGCTTTTAGAAAACGGGGTGAAAGTTTTACTTCTGAAGAGTTCCTGGCAGGATAATTTCAGCGGATCTAAGTTCTTTGTTGAGGGGGCACCGATTGTACGCGATTCCATTATCCGCTCGATAAAAAATCCTTCCGTTTACAGCATTGAGGATTTTGCACATGCTCATCCGCCTACGGTGAACGAATCCGGTAGGGTTCTTAATGACCTCGATTACACTGAGGTATTTGAGGAGGGTGATCCTGTTGTGTCGCCGGAAGTATCCCCGTGATCCTTTCCTTAAAGATTTCATAAGATCTTCAAAGTTCTCTGTGATACCATTGGATCAGAGATTTTTTTATGAGATACGTACGAACACATGGCGTTATCCTGCGGGTGCGCAACGGAAGAAATGCTGACCGTATGGTCACCATACTGACGGCGGATCATGGAAAAATAACCGCTGTTGCGCGGGCGTGCAGAAATCTTAAGAGCAAGAACTGCTCGCTTGTAAGCGAGCATAATCACATTTCCTGCCAGCTGTATTTCGGCAGAGGCCTGCCGATTCTCACGCAAGTGAAACCTCTTGGTGGTTTCTTAAAAGAGGGAGCGATCTTACAGCTTGCTCTTTTGTCGTTTATCGCGGAAACAGCGGACGCGCTTCTTCCGGAAGAACAGCACGTCGATGGTGTTCTTCCGCTGGTTCTTGAAACGTATCCTCTTGTGAACGAGAAAAACTTTTCCGTAATTCTCCCCTGCTTCACTGTAAAACTCATGACTATTCTTGGCTTTGTACAGTCATTTTCTTTATGTCAGGCATGCCATGCCCCCCTAAAAAAAACTGTGGACCCCTGCTTACGTGATGGGTGCTGCGTCCTCTGTACAACATGTGCGAACGACCGTGACATTACGGTCCCGCTTTCCGGCATCAAGCTTCTGAATTTCATTCAGAAAAACAGTCTTTCTGCAATCACACACGTCAAAAATACGAAGCCGCTTTCCATTCTTCTTAATACGATCTCGGCGGCTCTTTTTGAGTCCGTCACCCACAGGCGAAGAAAATCGGAAGATTTTCTTTTACGTTCCCTTGCGTAACCCCAGTACTGAAAGACACTTGTATACCATGCCTCTGATTGAAAAACCGGTCTCCTGCACATTCTTTCTTCTACTGCGTACATATTCGTCCGCCTCTTTGTGCAGACTGAGAATGAAATCTGAATTATCTCTATCCCCCCATTTAATGATAAGACTCATGAGGAAATTTTTTAATGTCTTCATAATCAGCATGGCTTCTTCCTCCCCCTCTTTCAGTTCTGACGCTTCCTCTTCGATAAACAACCATAACTGACGCGCTTTGTTTCTCGACCGCCCCATGGCGGCTGATAATCTTGGCAGTATTTGCGTCCTTGCCTGTCTTTCGAACTCCTCATACTCTTCTTCCGCTGGGGCGTGCATGCTGTCAGCCACTGCTTTCGCCATGTCGATCATAGTTGCCATACAACCGACAAAAAGCTCACGACAATCGGATGGAGGAGTATTTTTCTCCTGTGTAGCAGAAGTATCCGTGTTTTTAAGCCTCTGTTCTTCATTCTCCCTTTTCCATTTTATAGTTGCGAACCAAGACCGCGCCCTTTTTGCCGCTTCACCTAAGATCTCCTGGGCTGTCGCTACGTATCGGGGATCTATTTTTGTCTTGTTGGCGTTTTTGGTGAGCTTCTTCATCCACTCCTGAAATGTGGGAACGAGTTGTAAAAATTTTACTATTTTTTTCTGATCAATGTCCTCCATAAGGCAGTTTGACATGGCAAATATCTGGCCAACCGTTGGAATGTCGTCCAGAGATTTCAATACCCCTTTCTGAAGGGCGCAAACCCTGAGAAGAGAAATGATCTCTTCTACTTTTGTGAAACCATCTTTTTCCTTTTCGGCATCGTTGTGTGGAATTTCTCCCATAGTACCGCTTACAATTGATCCTGTTTCGGAGGATCATTTTTAACAAAAAGGCGCGTTACCCCCTCCTGAATCTTTTGCATGATGGTTTTTTCATTCTCCTTTTGCATCGCTATTCTTTCTTTTTCTTTGCTGTAAGCTTTTTCTTCCTCTGTGCCTGTCAGCACCACGGTTTTTAACGCTCCCCACTCCTCCTCATGGTTCAGACTTTTACATCTCTGCTGAAGGGCGTTTTCTATCAACTCCATTCTTTTCATTTTTGCCTCAGCTTCTTCACTTTGTATAACTCCAACTTCCTTCCGGGCCCGAAGCGTGCCCTTTGCCTTCTCGGCGGCTGCCAGTGAGGCCGTGATAAACGATGGCGTAATATCTTTTTCCGTAAGATTTCCTACGATGGTTTGTATGCGAGCATCCACCTCTAATGCATCGGTACTTATGATATCCAAACAGACCTGGAATATTTCCTGCGCCTCTGCTTTTTCGAGATGCTCTTTGAGATTTTCAATCTGTTCCGGTTCCATATTTTTTTAAAAAAGCACACCTTTATAAGTGTGTTATGCTATCCATATTTTGAAATTCCGTCAATTTTCCTCTATTCCATGGGAAGTCTGGCCCGTGCTTCGTCCTGCAGCCACTCAACTCCAAGGTGTCCGTACGCCCCGCGCGTAGCGACGCGACCACGATGCGTCCTCTCCAAGAATCCTATCTGCATGAGATACGGTTCGTATACATCTTCGATGGTATCGGCGTCTTCCGCCGTAGCTGCCGCAAGGGTGCTTAGGCCCACCGGCCCGCCGGAGAATTTCTTGATGATAACCTTCAGGAGATCCCGATCGTTCGTATCAAGCCCCAGATTATCAACACCCAGCTCCTTGAGTGCCTTTTCGGCCGTTGTTTCTGTGATCGTTTTCTGCCCGTAATACTCGGCAAAATCCCGAACACGCTTGAGGAGTCTGTTCGCGATTCTCGGGGTCGCCCTGGCGCATGAGGCGATCTTCTTGCAAGCATCGCCGTCGACTTCTGTGCTTAAAATATTCGCCGATCTTTCGACGATACGTGTCATCTCCCCTGTTGTGTAAAAATTGAGCCTCTGAATATGACCGAATCTGTCGCGCAGTGGAGCGGATATCATGGAGATTTTTGTTGTCGCACCAACCAGCGTGAATTTCGGGAGGTTCATGCGCATGGTCCTTGCAGAAGGCCCCTTGCCGATAACCAGATCGAGAGCGAAATCCTCCATAGCGCTGTAGAGAATCTCTTCGAGATTCGTCTTGAGGCGATGAATTTCGTCTATGAACAGAACATCTCCTTCCTGCAGATTTGTGAGAATCGAGGCGAGATCGCCCTGCTTTTCTATCGCGGAACCGGAGGTGACACGAATGCCTACGCCCATCTCGCGAGCGATGATAAGCGCGAGCGTGGTTTTTCCAAGACCCGGAGGGCCGTAAAAGAGCATATGTTCAATAGGCTCTTTTCGCTTTTTTGAAGCCTCAATGGCCATCTTCAGCTGTTTTTTCAGATCCTCCTGCCCGACATAATCGGAAAAACTCTTCGGACGCAGGGTATTTTCAAAAGCATCGGCGTTGTTTCCACGCGCCTTGGGGGCAATGATGCGATCTTTCTCCCTTTCTATCATGGGCTACGAGAAGATTACGGGAATACTATAACGCGAAACACCCTGATTATCGAGCATATTACCTCAAGCAGTAAGCGGTAAGCTTGTAAGCTGTAAGCTTTGTTTTTGGAGCCTTAAGGATTCAGAATCCTTGTGTCATGTTCTTGATCGGCTCGTCCTTTTTGTGTTTCTTCCTGATGAGCGATTTAGCGAGTGACCACATGGAACGAATGTATACTTTGAATCCGAGAAACTCCTGGGTTCTTTTGTTTTGACGAAGGCTCTCAATAAGCTCATCTGAAGTCTGGAAGTCAGGAATCTGATTATGGGTTTCGCCGATGGTACCCGGCTGATGACTGTCGCTCCCGGCTGCCATGGGAAGCTTGTGTTTTTTTGCGTAACTCCAGGCTTTTCTGTTCATGCTTGGGAAAATTGTTTTTCCGTTAAAAACCTCGATGATGTCGATAAGATCATGAATTTCCTCGAGTCCTTTTTCGCCTATTCCGGCACGAATCCTGTCGAACGGATGCGGAATGTATACGAGGCCACCCTGAGCCCTGATGCGTGTTGCGGTTTCTCTGGCGGAAAGCCCATCCGGAACAAGTTCCTTAAGAAACAGCCCGATAATATCACCACGGGTGGATGATATTTCTTCCCCGATAATAATCATTTCCGGAGCAAGTTGGTGCGCTTTCAGCGCACCTTCGATAGTGTTGTGATCCGTGATTGCAATCTTCTGAACCCCCTTTTCCTTGCACCGACGAATAACCTCTTCCAAGCTTGTGTCCGAGTCGTAAGAATATTTGGTATGGCAGTGAAAATCAGCCAGAATCATCTTTGATGTCTTTTAAGAAACCTCATGAAAACCTGAAGGGAGCTTGGTACCGCCAACGGGAGTCGAACCCGTGTTACCGCCGTGAGAGGGCGACGTCCTGGACCACTAGACGATGGCGGCAAAAAAGAACGCTATTAAAGCGTGTCGATGCTACCGAAAAAGACTGTTTCTGTAAACCTCTTCCACACCGAAAAGCCCCTGTCTTTCCGTTCACTCGTGTCATCGATCATCTCTAGAAGATAAGTCGATAAACGCAAAATGTGAATTCGAGACAGGGGCTTGTGCGCTTTCTCGGGCACGGAGTAGCTTGATTATCCTCAGGCGTCAGGAGAGGGGCATTAGCCTGATAGAGGATTCCAAGGTACCACCGTGGGTGGGCTGTTATGCATTTTTGATGAGAGGGGGGAACCATGTATAGCAACCCGGGAATAAACAAAGAAGGGGGAGGATGGGAGCCGACACCATCATTGAAATGGAAAGGGAGGATTTGTACCGGCCCTCATCCGGGGATTTTTGGCGAATTTTCGTAATTCGCCCATACGTTTCTTTCCAGCATTCCGTGCTGGTCGGGCCCTTGCGGGCTGGAGAGGAGGTGGAAATGAGAAAAGAAAAAATTGCAGTAAGAACGACAATGATCAACCAAGAATATTTGGAGAAATTTTAGCTTTTAGGAGCTGTTCGGATCACCAGATCGTTGCAAGATATATGTTTGTGTTCCTCATTTCTCGTTTGTTCTTGGTCAATCGACTTGCCGCCAGAGATGTCTTCTTTCTTAAAGAAAACATGTCAGGAGGTAACTCAAAGTTGTTTCCTTCCTTGTTTAGAGAAAGACTTGATGTAAAAGGACCTTAAAAGTACTCATAGATTAGCAAGAATCTTCTCTAAGCGAAGCAGAGAGACGTTAAATTGTATTGCTGATTTTTTTCAAAGTTGTGTAACAACTTTTATACAAGCTTTTGGAATAACTTTTTGGCGTTTTCCGTTGTTACTCTTGCGACCTCTTCAAGGGATACCCCTCTCAGTTCTGCCATTTTTTTGGCGACTTCGATAACGTCTTCCGGTTCGCACCGGTCTTCGGTGCGTTTCTTGCCGGGCTTGAGAAACGGAGCGTCAGTCTCAATCATCATCTTGTCCAAGTCCCCTTTTGTTACCGCTTCTTGAATTTTCCGAGAACTTTCGTATGTCATCACTCCCGTGAATGAGATAAGAATACCCAGGCCAAATATCTTCCGCGCATAATCAATATCTTCGGAAAAACAATGAATCACTCCTTTTGGCCGGTGTTTCTCCAGCAGTTCAAGAACCGCATCCTTGGCCATACGGCAGTGAACAATAACCGGAAGACTGAATTCTTTGGCTATAAGAATCTGTTTTTCAAAACTTTCTTTCTGCGCCTCAACCTGACTTCCCTCGTAGTGAAAATCAAGCCCCATCTCCCCTATTGCGACTACCTTGGGATGTGATGCCAGCTCTCTGATTTTCTGAAAATCCTTCTCGGTCATGAGGTGAGCATCGTAAGGATGCGTTCCGACCGCCGCGTACACGTTGTCATATTTTTCAGCGAGCTTTATAGGCTCCGAAAAATCTTTCGGAGATGTGGACGGAGCGATAATTTTTTCCACCCCGGCTTTTTTTGCACGTTCAATCACCTCTTCAAGATCATCTTTGAATTGGTCGAAGTAAATGTGGGAATGAGTGTCGATGAAATTCAAGATTCAAAATTAAAAATTCAAAATTCGGAAACAGGATACTATGAACATGCCGAGGCCGGCTCCAGAATATAAAAGATGACTGACAGAAACAAGCTGAACCGCCCCAGGCGGGCCACTGTCACCAGTTCTCCCGGAATAGTGTTCGTATGCCTCTCCTCCGCACTACGCCTCTCTCTTGCTGATTGTGAGAATTTCCTGAAGTTCTGCCGCGAGTCCGCACTTGATAAACTCTTCTCTGACGTATCGCAAACCATCTCTCAGCTCTTTATCCGATGAGGAGGGAGAAGGATTGAGAAGCTTGGCAATCTCTTCTTTTGAATTTTTCCCGGTGCTGGATGCCAGATGAAGTGACACCAATTCTCTTGTTGTATCCGGCAGTTTCTCAATCACTTTGGAAAAATATCCTTTTGCAAGCCCCCTTCTTTCCGTTTTGTCGCATTTTTGTACTATAGCCATTCTTAAACGTTTTCTCATACTGCGATGACACGCTACAAAACAGGCGCGGCTTACCCCAAGTTCCTCATAAATTTTCCCCTGACTCTGCTCCTTTAAAAAGAACCGTTCCAATATATCTCCCCATCCTTTTTTTATTTCCTTTTCTGACAGCCCCTTGAGCACACTTTCTATCGCTGACTGCACTTTGGATATGAGAATTTCCGTCTCAAGATCCTCTTTCGGCTCTCTTTCTGGGATCGTGCTCGCGTAATCCCAGTCCTCGTAATCTAGCTGTGACATGGGAAACGCTTTTTTTGCCCTCGCGTATGTTCGTGCCAGGCGAATACGCGTACTGTGGAATGCCTTTATGGCGTATGACAAAAAATTCCCCTTTTCCAATTCGAATGTCCCACCTTTTTTTATGGCCTTGAGAATATGCACAACCGTTTCGTATGAGAGATCTTCAATAAATTCGTGCGTATCGTTAATAAATTTTTTATGTCCATATATCTGAAAAAATTGTACAAGGTTGGCAAAAAAAACATTCTTAATGGCAACCGCTTCCTGGCTGCCTTCATCATTTTCTCGCATGAATCGTATCATCTCCGTATATGCGGATTTATATTCCTCTGAACTGAGCGGATCACTGCCAAATACATCGGAAAAAAGATACGGCTTTCCTGATACGGATCTCTCAAGAAAAAGATTGATATAGTTTTGCTCTCGGGATATGGGATTTAGCACTTCTGTCGTATCCATCACAAAAAAAAGAAGAGGATACTATACTGAAATCCTCTAAAAATGCAACACTCGCGCTTTTTTTAAGAAAGCGGAGTTTGCACCCCTCCTTTTTTTCTTCTTTTTAATCTTTCCCACTTTTCCAGCATTTCCTCGCGGATCTGCCTGATACGCTCACGTGTGAGCTTCATGGCTCCTTGCCACATTGGCACACGTGTTCTTCTTGCCACGAAGCGCGGACAGCGCTTCTCTTTGTCCTTCCTGCATGTTGTTTATCTCCTCCTCGGTAAGCGGTATTCCTATGAGCATTTTGATTACTATTCTTTTTTTTGGCTTCAATAAAGCGAGTAACTCACTCATATGTTCCGTGTCTATCTCGCCCGATTCTTTTTCTTCTGCGATCTCTTCCGGATCCTTCGTTCCTTCCGCAGCGATTATTTCTTCCAGGGTCCTTTCACCATCATGAGAAATGGCGTCGCCCAACGAGCGCATCCCCATCTTCCCCTGTACGATATTCATTATTGTTTCTCGAATATTTTTATCTCGTATTTTCAGCTCCTCTACAATCTCCATGATTTCACTGGTGAGCGCTTCACCCTGCTTATGTTGTATGAGTAGTGCTATTTTTCGCTTCACGTTCGCTATCATTTCAAAAACTTTTCTGGGCAAATGCATGAGCATTTTACTTCTTCGTATCGCGTCAAGCATGCGTCCCGCTATTCTCTTTACGGCAAACGAAGCAAATGGGGCACCCCAGCCCGGATCGAACTTTCTCACCGCCTCTATAAGCCCCTCGTTCCCAACACTGATAAGATCTTCTATGGAGATACCTCTTCCCATGTAACGTTTGGCGATGTGAATCACCAGCTTAAGATTCTGCTCGATACATACGTCGAGAGCCTGTTTTGCCTGCTTTCCGTTTTCTTCGAATTCCAATAATTCTTCCGGACTCATCTCCCCTGTTTTTTTGTGTTTTTCCGATTTTTCCCACTCATGCACTATCCGAAAAAACTCCTGTAGCTCATTTTCGGTGAGTGGTTCAATACGGTCTATGTCCCGCAGATATGCCTCTTGGATGAATTCCGGAGATGTCATATATATGCAAAAAACTGCACTTCAGAGTAGCACAGTTTTTTGGAGAAAAAAATTTTGATTTCATACAGCGCTTACCGAATGGCGCCTTGCTTTCAAACAGTGCCAAACGTATACTTTGCGAGCTGTTTATTCACTAAAAAATATTTTATGGGTTTCTTTGACCAGGCGAAAAACCTTATGAAGCTTCGAAGGGAAGCCAAGCGTATCAAGAGTGAACTTAAAAATATTCACATTGAGGCAAGTGAAAAAAATGTTGTCGTGACTATTGACGGAGAGCAGAATGTCGTAGGTGTGAAGGTGGACTTAGCGCAGTATGTTGATGCGCAGGAAAAGCTTCAGAACGATCTTAGGGAGGCATTTAACAAGGGAATAAAGAAGTCGCAACTGATAGCTGCCGACAAGATGAAGGCGATTATGGGAGATATGCCGCCGGGGTTAATGGGATAACTGGCCACTGAATCAGAATTCTATGAAAAAAACTGTTGCACTTGCCGGAGTGTTGTTTATCGCCTTGATTGGCGTGTATTTCTGGTACCGGGAATCCCAGTATGCCGTACTGATTCACACACCGGTTGATTTGGAAGCAAAAGAAAGAATCTCTTTCCGCGTGGAGTCCGGAGAGTCGGTTCAGTCTGTTGCCGAAAGGCTTAAGGACAATGAGCTTGTCCCTTCTTCATGGGCTTTTTATAAGTATGTAAAACGCATGAGTAAGGACAAGGAGATTGAAGCCGGACGCTTCGTACTTCAAAAATCTTTTACCATTCCGGAGATTGTGGATGCTCTCACCCGCTCTCTGAAGGACGAGGAAGCCATCACGATTATTGAAGGCCTTACGATCGCGCAGATTGATGATTACCTTGCTGAAAAAAAGGTTCTTGCGGATGGAGCCTTTGAGGCCTGCGCCCAACTTTGTTCTTTTGATTTTCCGTTTCTTGCTTCTCGTCCCCAGGGCGCGAGTTTGGAAGGGTATCTTTTTCCGGACACATATTTTGTGGATCCACAAAATACTTCGGCAGAGATGCTGATTACAAGAATGTTAAGCAACTTTCAGAACAGAACTTCGGGTCTTTTTGATACTTCCGAAAGAACCATCCATGAGATCATCACCATGGCGTCCATTGTGGAGAGGGAGGAGAATTCCAATGCTGAGCGCCCGAATGTCGCGCATATTCTCTGGAAACGGTTTGATAGCGGCGTGGCGCTTGGGGCTGATGCCACCGTCCGGTATGCCCTAAACAAGTGGACAGAGCCTCTCTACACTTCGGATCTTGAGAGCAATTCCCCTTATAACACGAGAAAATTCCGCGGCCTTCCCCCGGGGCCCATAGGAAATCCGGGTTTGGCAAGTATTAAGGCGGCTCTTGCTCCGGAGGAAAATCCGTATTGGTACTATCTTCATGACAGTGAGGGAAAAATTCATTACGGAAAAACGCTTGAGGAGCACAACACGAACAAGCAGAAGTATCTTTAAGGGATAATCTGTTTGAGGATTCGCGCATTTGCGTGTACATTTTTCGCGTAGCCTCCTGATGTCGCGAGACTTTCATCTTTATCTCTCTCCCCATGGGTCTTTTCCGATCAAAAAAAATCCAGATCGAACACAAACTCTTCGAGAATAAGCCGGACAAAGGCGATATCCCGCTGGATGTGTTTGAAAAAGATGACATTCTTTTTATTGTCGCACTCATTCCGGGTGTTGAGGCCAAGGATCTGCGACTTACCATTTCCGGAGATATTTTCAGCATCAAGGGACAGAGGTTTTATAACGGTGAATTCAACCTGCAGAACGAACAGTTTTTCTGCCAGGAGTGTTTCTGGGGCAACTTCCACCGATCCGTTGTTTTTCCGGTGAAGGTGAATGTAAAAAGAGTGACCGCTTCTTTTAAGGACAGTGTTCTGACGGTGAGACTTCCTATTGTTAAAAGTGTGCGGAATAAGCCGGATTCGGTAGTCACCGTGAAGGTATCATAATGTTTATTGAATGAAGATAACACGCGCTGTAATACCGGTTGCAGGCATTGGTACGCGATTCCTTCCTGCTTCCAAGGCGGCTCCAAAGGAGCTTTTTCCCGTACTCAATAAGCCGGTGATCCAGTACCTCACGGAGGAACTCCGTGAGGCCGGAATACGTGAAATCGTTTTCGTGCTTAACCGTGAAAAAATGGTTATCAAAAACCATTTTTCCAGAAACAGGAAACTTGAAACACTCCTCGAAAGTCGCGGGAAGACCGAGCTTGTGAACACGCTCAAAGATATTTCCCGCGGACTTCATTTCTCGTATGTGTTACAGAACGCCCCGCTGGGAGACGGGCATGCCATTCTGTGTGCGAAAAAGCTGATAGGAAATGAGCCCTGTGTTGTGATTTTTGGTGACACGCTGGTGGATGGAAACCTCAGCATGACACGACAAATGCTGAAAGCATTTGAAAAGTACAAGAGAACAATTGTTTCAGTCATGCCGGTTCCGAAAAAATTAACCGCAAGCTACGGCATTGCGGCCCCCTTGAAAAAGGGTAACGTTTTTGAAATTTCCGAACTGGTGGAAAAACCGGCTCCGAGCGAAGCACCTTCGAATCTTGCGGTGATCGGTTCGTACATTATCACCCCTGCAGTTTTACGGGAACTTTCCAAACGGCCGACGAGTGTTGGCGGAGAGATCCGACTGATTGACGGCCTTAAGCTCCTGAAGAAAAAGGAGCCTGTTTACGGATGTACTATCAAGGGAACATGGCTTGATACGGGCACAGTCGAAGGTTGGTTACGAGCCAACCTCCATATGGCACGGAAATTCGGACTTTCCCTCTAGACTTTATTGGACTTTGTGACTTTCCGGTGCGGTTTTTTGCGCATCCGGTGTTTTTACCATGGAGTAAAATTAGCATTGAATTTCCCCTCCATTTCTGCTATAATGGTCAGAAATGTGAAACACAAAAAAAACACAAAAAAACCATGATTGATACTGAAACACTTCTTCCACTTCTTGAGCAGGCTGAAACCCTGAAACTCCAGGGAAAGCATGATGAGGCTATTCGTTTTGTGCAGAGAATTCTCCTTCTCGATCTTGATTGCGTCGAGGCTTATGAAGAGATCGGCGACAACTACATTTCTCTTGCGGAGTATAAGAAGGCAAGACTTGCCTTGAATCACGCCGTTAAATTGAACCCCTTGAGCGCTAATGCTCATTACCTCATAGGTTTTATGTTCTCCGCACAGCAGAACTGGAAAGAATCGGTATCACACCTTGAACGTGCGAATGAGCTCTATGCCAACCATCCGGAAATTCTGCGATGCTTGGGCTGGGCTATTTTTAATACCGGATTTAAGAAAAAGGGTATCTGTATTTTGGAAAGAGCTCTGATTATCGCTCCGGAAGATTCGTATATCCTGTGTGATCTTGGTATCTGCTACATGAATCAGAGAAATTTTCAGCGAGCACTTTCACTCTTCAATAAAACCCTCACCATCGATCCTGAGAATATGAAAGCAAAGGAATGCGCCAGGATTGCCGAACTCTTTTCCAGCGAGGATCACTTCCTGAACTAACACAAACCCTTATATTTTGATACCATGGCAACTGAACTATGGTTGTTTGTTTTGTTTTTATGCGACATGGGAGCGTCATGATCTTCGGGACTTTTGACACGGTGCATGACGGGCACCGGTTCTTTGCCGACCAGGCAAAAAAATACGGTTCCCTTTTTATTGTCGTTGCCCGGGATAATAATGTGAGGAGATTTAAAAAAAGGCTTGTTCATGGTGAAAATGAGCGACTTATGAATGTTTCAGAAGCTTTCCCGTTTGCCACCTGCTTACTTGGAAGCAAAGATGACCCCTACGCAATCGTGGAAGAGATTTCCCCTGAAATCATCTGCCTCGGATACGACCAGAAGAGTTTCGACTCTGGACTAAAGCGGAAATTCCCTGCTATAAAGATAGTGAGGATCGGTGCGTATAAACCCGATATCTGCAAGAGCTCAAAAATTCTCCCATGAGTTTCTCCAACGCTTTTCGTCGCATATTTCATCCTGCCCATCCGGCGGTTACCGCATGGAAGAGCTTTTTAAGACATAAGACTCTCACGCTCGCGACACTCGCGCTGATTTCGCTCATGTTCTTTATTTTCAACGTTGTTTTCAGCGTTCACACCCTCACAAATCAGATCTTTTCATTTCTGAATGAAAAGGTGGATATGAGCTTGGAATTCACGGAAAGCGCGACACTGAATGATATGCAGTTGGTTGCCGAGGATCTTGAGAAACTCCCCTTCATCAAAGAGGTTCGCTTTGTTTCCAGAGAGGATGCTTTGGAAACCGTTGACCGTGAACTCATCCCGGGATACCGGGCTTTTGTCGATCGTTATCAGCTTTCCAACCCGTTCCCCTCTTCTTTACACATCGTCACCCCGAGGGTGGAGGACCATGAAAAAGCGCTTTCATATCTCCGGGAATCTTCGTACTCAACCCTGTTTGCAGGACAGCTCACTGAAGATATTTCGGAAGATTCGGAAGGCGCCATGCTCTCAAAGAGCGCGGCGAGCGAACTAAGAAAGTTCGCGAATCTCATCAATTCCGTTCTCTTTATTGTTCTGCTTCTCTTCATGGTGGCGGGTATCGCCATCCTCGCTAACGCACTGTACCTCTCGGTAAAATCCAAACGGCATGAGATTTTTATCATGCATGTTGTCGGCGCGACGGAAAAACATATCGCACTCCCCTTCCTCTTTGAAGGGATCTACTATGGCCTCTTTTCGTCACTCATCGGCATCGTCTGCTTCCACTTCGTTTCGCTCATCGGCGGATCAGAAATCTTCCCCTACCTCTTTTCATTCGGCAGGATCTTTGCTCAGATTGTTTTTGCAGTCTTCTTCAGCGGACTTTTAAGTCTGGCGCTCGTACACTTCGCACTTCGGGGAAAGGTGAGGCTTTAGTCTCCAATGATGGTTCTCGGAAGCCTGGAAAGTCCATCCATGGATTCATGGAAGGTTTTTCCCACAATGGTGATATCTTTTTCGGTTATTTGCTCCTTAATGGCCCCAAATTCTACCGTTGAGATGTTGCCAATTCCCCTGTGTGTTTCATAGTGCAGCGGATATCCCACTTTTCCGTTGTTCTTCACATGCTTCATGTTCGGATCCTTCTCTAAGGTTTCCTGACTCAATATTTTCCCGGTTCTGGTCCATTGCTCATTTTTGTCTTTCCTGCCCGGTAACGGCATGTAACTGATCATATCTTTTGTCACCTTTGGATTGATGGAGTGCACCAGCAATAATAGAGAACCGCCTTGCGAGAGCGCTACACAATCTGTTTTTTCGTGCGGGATTTTGTCGCCGAATTTCAGCCTCGTGAACCCCTGAGAAACTATACGCTCAAAAAAATTACTGACCGCTTTCTGATATTCCTCGAGCGTTTGTTTTAAAGGACTGGAAAATTGCTCCCGGAGGTAATAAACGATTTTTTCCGCCTCATCTTCCGGAATATCCATTTGCTTCATGGCCTTTACAAAGGCTTCCATTGACTGGATATCCTCTTTTGTGAATCCATTCTTTTCCGCTTTTCGGTAACGTTCGTATTCTAAAAATTCTGGAGTGTTCGCTGATTTCAGCAGCTCCTCTACTCCCTCTTCCTTTACAGCATGCCCACCTCCTCCAGCCTCTTGCAATGCCAGAAGCCTGTCGAACTGTCTTAAGATATCCTCACTGAAGACCGAGCGGATTTTGCTTAATTTCTTTTTCCTGCTTTTCTGCAACCTCCTTGAGGAGATCTTCTTTTGACATGTTTTCCACATTCAAACTGTTTCCCGGATTTTGCATACCGAGTACCTCACGAATTTCATTCTTTGTTCCACGAATTATTTCACCAACCTTTGGAATCAGGACGGCTTCTTTTTCTTCTTTTTCCAGCTTGTGTATCTCTGTTTCCGGAATGGATCGCTTTTTCTTTTCTTCCATGTGCTTTTTACTACATCGGTTCATTATAGCACATGTGTGAGCCGTTTAACAGAGCGCGGAAATACTAAATTCGAATATCGAAATTCGAAACAAATTCTCACCGCTTTGCGGGATCCCGTCTACTTTAAATTGAAAGTAATGTAGCGGGACAAATTCAAAATTCCAAATTCAAAACGGTATTTCTGTCTCTCGTGCAGCCCACCCTCGACCTGATCGGGGGTCCAGTCCTGAAGTACTCCAGCTCTGGACCCCCGCCTTCGCGAGGGTGGGCATTTCTGAAACTCTGAATCCCTGTTTTGGATTTTGTATTTCTGTCATTAGATATTGTTTCGAATTTCGTGCTTCGTGCTTAGAATTTAAGGGATAAGAAAAAGACCGCCCGAAGGCGGTCTTTTTTGTGTACACGTGAAGTCTGTTCTAGAGAATACCCGTTGCCGTGAAGACTCCTGCGAAGATGAGGCTCACGATGCTCATAAGCTTGATCAGAATGTTGAGTGATGGGCCGGATGTATCTTTGAACGGATCCCCTACGGTGTCGCCGATAACTGCGGCCTTGTGAACATCACCACCTTTTCCTCCGAACTTTCCGCCTTCAATATATTTCTTCGCGTTGTCCCATGCACCTCCCGAGTTTGCCATGGAGATTGCCATCAAAACGCCTGTAACGAGTGAGCCGGCGAGAAGACCGCCTAATGCCATGGATCCGAAAACGTATCCGACGGTAAGAGGGACGGCGATAGCCATGAGCCCCGGAATAACCATCTCCCTGATTGCGGCTTTTGTGGCGATATCAACGCATCGCTCATAATCACCCTCCACCTCCCCTGCCATAAGCCCCTTAATCTCTCTGAACTGTCTTCGAACCTCTTCAATAATTGCAAATGCCGCTCTTCCGACTGCGGACATGGTGAGAGCTGCAAACATGTATGTAAGAACGCCTCCGATGAAGAGACCGATAATCACTCTTGGTTCCATAATATCGATACTCTTGAGACCCGCGGCCTGAGCGAAGGCTGAGAACAAAGCGAGCGCCGTAAGCGCGGCTGAACCGATAGCGAATCCTTTACCGATAGCGGCTGTTGTGTTACCTGCGGCGTCGAGAGCGTCCGTTCTGGCACGAACATCTTTTCCAAGATGCGCCATTTCGGCGATACCGCCTGCGTTATCCGCAACCGGACCGTAAGCGTCAACGGCAAGAGATGCCCCCAGTGTGGAGAGCATTCCAACCGCCGACATGGCTATGCCATAGAGACCTGCGTATTTGTATGCGATGAAGATTGCGACAGTAATGAGTATCACCGGAAGGGCTGTGGATTTGTATCCCAAAGCCAACCCCTGAATGATGTTTGTAGCGGCTCCCGTTTGTGAGGATGCTGCAAGTTTTTGAACCGGTTTGTATGAATGCGATGTGTAGTACTCTGTTAACAAACCGATGAGTACGCCCACTATAAGTCCGGAAATTATTGCCACGAATACTCCCATCTGTGCGCTTCCCGGAATAAACATGGGGATAATGAACCACGCTCCAACGATGACTATCAGAGAAGCTGCGAATAAACCTTTCTTGAGAACTCCTTCCACCTTTCCTCCACCGCGTCTATTGCGGACAAAGAATGTTCCGATAACAGAAGCGACGATTCCAAGGGCAGCGATTGCTATAGGAAGCGCTACGCCATCAATGTTGTATACCGCGTATCCAATGACCATGGATGCGATGAGAGAACCCACGTAACTCTCGAAGAGATCAGCGCCCATGCCGGCAACGTCTCCGACGTTGTCACCCACGTTATCCGCGATAACACCCGGATTCCTTGGATCATCCTCCGGAATTCCTGCCTCAACTTTACCCACAAGATCTGCGCCGACATCAGCAGCTTTGGTGAAGATACCTCCACCCACACGAGCGAAGAGCGCAATGCTCGAAGCGCCCAGTCCAAAGCCGGTAAGTATGGAAAGACCGGCTGCGACTGAGAAACTGAATACTTGAGTAAGGAGCATATAGGCTCCAACCAAACCAATAATTCCCAACCCTACGACGGCCAGCCCCATGGTGGTGCCGGAGTAGAAAGCTATCTTGAGAGCATCACCCAAACTCTTCCTTGCAGCCTCGCTTGTTCGCACATTTGCCAGAGTGGCTGTGCGCATCCCCACGAAACCCGCGAGCGCGGAACAGAATGCTCCAAGTGCGAATGCCAGTGCGGTAAACATTCCCTCGTTTACTGCGGTCGATGCATCATCGAGTAACCACCATAACACTCCGCCAAGAACGATGATAAAAACAACCAGAACACGATACTCACGTTTTAAAAATGCCATGGCCCCCTTTCGGATAGCCGAAGAGATCTGCTGCATTTTCTCGTTACCGGCCGGTTTGGACTTAATAATGGCACTCAGTATGAGCGCCGTAATCAAAGCCAAAACGCCTGAGGCGATCGCATACAGGAAATAGTTCATAAAAATAGAATGTAAAATATAACAAAATTCTCCGACGTTGTATCAGATTATCGGGAAAGCTACAAGCCTCTGCGGTTATTTGCGGGTTGTCTTTTTCTGACTTAATGGTCTTTTGACTCCCTTGTTGCCGGAAATTTCCGCCGCCTTTTCGCTCATGACTTTTTTCACCATACCCGATGTTTCTTTCATTTTCCTCTTCACTCCTGATTGCATCTTTTTTCGCAGCACATCGATTTTTCCTTTGGCTTTTTTAACAAGTTGATTTCCTCTTAATTTTCCCTTCTTGATCATATCGCGAACCGGTTCATCCGCCACATCTTGCACGGCACTGACGAAATTCTTTCCAGCTTCTACAAACTCCTTGCCAATCTTTGGGAGCACCTCTTCGTCCTTTCCTGTTGCAAGATCCTTTCGCATTGCCTTACCACTTTTGGAGGCAAACATGAGTCCAAAAAGGACCCCGCCAATAAAGCCGACAAGCCCAAGTAATTTTCTCATGCTTATAAATAACAAAATAAGAAGCGCGGTTAATTGTATAGCTTCCCTGAAGCGCGGGCAAACTTGCTTGGTTCGCTTTGTCATATTTTGTTTGTGACGCAACAAAAAAATGCACCCTATAAATGGAAACGAACTGGATGACTTTATGTTGCAGGATTCATAAACTTTTCCAGAAGATATAATTCGATTTCCCGCAACAATGCGTTGAAAACGATCTCTTTTTCTTTTGACTCAGCTTTTGCCATCATGGTTGCAAGACTTCTTTCCTCAACTTTTGTACCGGAAAAAAGGCATGTTGCTTCGGATACAAACATGGAATCCATTTGTTGGCGAACATTGCTTATTTTGTCACTCAGTGATGTTGGAGATGTCATTCGCAGTTCCGCTGCAAGTGCCAGTATGCTACTGCAATAGCACTGGATGATTTTAGATTTTAGGCCAAAGTTTTGAATATCCATTAGCGCCTTAAAATTATCTCCGCCATAGAGAGTATCCACCATCTTCGGGATGTGCTTTTGCAGTATCTGCCATACCTTTTCCTGGGCAACACTCATAAGTAACACTGCCAGCATTTGTTCAACCTCCTCCAGCATCGACTCCGCTTCACCTTCTTGTACAAGATCCTTATATTCCAGTGGTATAAGATCTTCGATGCCGCGCGTTTCCGGATTCTTCCAGAAATCTTCCGGGGGAGGTGACCATTCGTCGACTTCGTCCCCCTCGTAGAACTCCAGTTTGTAAAATCTATTTTCGTGCGACAGTCTATATACGGCTAAAAGGTAGTTCCACTCATCCATCCCTAAAAAGATGTATCCGTATTTTTTAATACATTCGGTGAATATCTGATTCACCACTTTGAGCACATCGTCCATATCTTTGTCGCTTGTCGTATCAAACTTCTTTTCCCGCGCGATAGTTATCAGCCAGTCCGGAAGCACTATTTCCTGCATACGCGCGCGCAGACTGGAGCTGCCGATGATCATCATGCTCATTATTTTCTCCGCCTGATCTCTTTCGGTCTCTCGGCGCAATTGCCCAAAGATTGCTTCTTTGAGCTCATTTTCTCTGATGACATCCTTTCTTTCATCAATATCTTCCCAGAATTCTTCCATGGGGATATATGTAATGGACGGGTATTTTACCCCATTCCTCTCTTTTGTCCATCATTTCAGAATTTTTCTGAAGAGCTCTTTGCGGTTCCCTATTCTCTTGGCGTTTTCCCTGACTTTGAGTTTCCAATCGCCTGTGACGTAGCTGTTCCTCGGAATATCTTCGGCCACCACTATCCCCGCACCTATGAGCGAGCCGGGACCAATTTTTACACCCGGCATGAACGATGTGTTTACTCCGCTTCGGACATTTTTTCCGCAAATGAGACCAAGTTTTTTTGTACCTGTTTCGATTTTCTGATTCTTAATCTCAACAAAAATTTCCTCTTCGTCCAGACGAAGATTGCCGGTAACCGTTCCTGAACCAAAAGAGCAGTTGGAATCAATAACGGAATCTCCGACATAATTTTTATGCGTCCAGACATCATCCGCAAGATATGAACGTGCAATTTCCGTAACGTGCCCCACCACACATCGTTCACCTAAAATTGATTCGCGAACCAATGCCCCGCTTGCAACTATGGATCCCTTGCCTATATAGCAAGGCCCCTGGATCACCGCGTTATCAAAAACGCGGACTCCATCTTCGATGATAACGTTGCCGCGAATCACTGCGGCGCTGGCAATAATAGCTTTTCTGGAGATACGTTTTTTCAGAGTCGCGAGAAAGAAATCTTTCGCACTCAGTACGTGCCATGGGTACTTTATCGGCTTCCAGACTCCTTTAAAGGGAAGCATTTTGTATACAGCCCCTTTTTTAAAGAGCGTGCTCAGGGTCACTTCATAACGATCGTCATGGTCGGAAGTAACCGTCTTGAGTGTTTTGAAAAAACTTTCCGCGTCCCGATGGAAGTGAACAACAATGTTCACAAGATCGCTCGGTTCCTTCCCCTCCCCGGGCTTTTCCACAATGCCCGTAACGCGATCACTGTCGACCGTAAGGTACCCGCCGGGGAAATATGACTTCACTTTGTACCCGACAATGGCACTGTCTTTCGTGTTCTTTTTTAAGAATTTCTTGATGAGCTGATAGCAGGTTTTATCCACAATGTCATTCGCGCTCACCACAAGAAACGACTCTTTCACTATCTTTTTTTCCGCGGCAAGAAGCGCTCCCGCCATTCCGGCCACAAGATCCTTTTGCTCGACAATGGTAATTTTCGCATTGAGTTTTTCTAAGCTCGCAAGATTGTGCGCTCCACCAACAACAATAATCTCCTTCGGCTTTATAACCTTCCGGATCGCTTCTATCTGGTGCGCGATGAGCGGCTTCCCGAGGAATTTCAAAAAATTCTTGTCCGAGAGCGGCGACATGCGTGTGGATCTGCCAGCGGCAAGGAGTACGACTTTCATGGTGTGTGGGTTAGCGCGGACATTGTAGCGGAAACGCGGAAATTTCTCTATTTTCATATCGCATATTCAAAATTCAAAGATTCAAAATTGAAAAATTACAGATTTTTGAGATACGAGAAAAAGCGCAACGTGCGTTGCGCTTTGGAGAGAAAGCTCACCACTTAAATGGAGTGGAACCATACTGCAAATCCAATGGCAATTACGATCGTCAGAAGATAAAACAGAATTCCGTCTTCCGTTTCATCTTTCCTTTTCTTTTTCGGAAGATAAAACAGATCTTCATCTTTCATATCTTCATCTTTCACACACCCCTCCTTTCTCGGACTAGCCGTGCAGTAAGCTTTTTCAGGAATCATCCTTTCTCAATGTTATATCGAAAAGGGATTCCTCTGCATTATCCATCATTCCGGCTTTTTGTCGATTTCCCCTTCTAGAGCAGAAGCCCTGCTATGCCGACAATGGCGAGGTAAATAGAGAAGATGTAGAGGGGATATTTCCTTATGAATTTGAGGAAATAGTGGATACAGAGGAGACTTACGAGAAATGAGGAAAGGAAGCCGGTAATGGCTATCCGCGATTCCGGGAGTACCATCCCTCCTCCGAGGGATTCTTTGAGGGTGAAGACTAAGGCTCCGGCAATGGCAGGGACTGCCATGAGAAACGAGAAACGGGCGGCGGTTTCCCTTGTGAGCCCAGATAGAAGTCCTCCCGTTATGGTGGAGCCACTGCGGGAGATGCCGGGGAGGACGGCGACGGCCTGCAGTAAGCCCATAATGATCACCTGCGTGTATGAGATATTTTCTGATCGCTTTTTCCCAAATATCTCGCCAGCGGTAAGCAGTAAGCCGGTAAGCAGTAAGCTTATGAATACCGGTTGCGTGCCTCTGAAATACTGTTCGATCAGATCTTTGAAAACTAGGGCGAAAATGACGGCGGGGATGGTCGCGACGATGAGTTTGGTGACCATCTTATTTTTCCAGTTTCCACGAGTAAAAATCTCAACAACGATCTGTGTCCATGTGCGCCAGAAGTAGAAGACGATGGCGAGGAGCGTGCCGGCGTGCACGATCACGTCGAAGCTGAGAAGCGAGGTTACATCCAGCTTGAACAGATGCTCGACCAGAACAAGATGGCCTGAGGAGGAGATGGGCAGAAATTCGGTGAAACCCTGCAGGGAGCCAAGCAAGAATGACTGGAATATGTTCATGAGAAAAATTCTAAATTCGAATATCTCACCGCCAATCCTCTACAGTAAATCCTAAATCAGAAATTCCAATTACCAAAGCATAATTCTGAAGGTAATTGTTTTGTATTTTGATTTTGATGCTTAAATTTGTTTCGAATTTAGAGTTTAGGATTTCGTGCTTAGAATTTCAGAAATATGCATCGCTTTTTTCTCGCTCCGGATCAGTTTAATGATCATCAGGTTGTGGTGACGGACAGCCAGTTTGTCCACCAGTGGTTCAGGGTACTCAGATTCCGAGTAGGAGACCGGGTGGTTCTGTGTGATGGAAATCAGAATGAGTACTTCTGTGTTTTTGAAGAGCTGGACCAGAAACGGGCGGTTTTGAATATTGAGAGAAAGGAGGTTCGTGCGGAAAAGCTCCCCTGCGATGTTCATTTGTATATTCCGATTTTGAATAACCAAAACCGTTTTGAGATTGCGCTCGAGAAGGGCACCGAGTTCGGCGTGAAAAGTTTCACGCCCATTCTTACAAGAAGAACACAGGTGAAAAGTCTCCGGAAGTTTGAGCGACTGCAAAACATTATCCGCGAGGCGTGCGAGCAGAGCGGGAGAACCATTCTGCCGCAACTGAATCCTGTTTCCGCTTTCGAGCCGGCACTCAAATCCGTGCCTTCTGAAGAACGAATTCTGTTTGGTTTTGTCGGCGAAGCCGACAAACTTTTTGACATGAAAACAAAAAGGCAATCCGTCTTCCACGTTTTCATCGGCCCGGAGGGCGACTTTGACGCAAGTGAACTGACCTTGCTGAAAGAGAAGGGGGCAATCCCCTTCTCACTTGGAAAACAGATTTTGCGGGCGGAGACAGCGGTGGTGGCGGCGACAGTGTTACTGCTTTGCAGATGAGACACGCTATAGCGCGCTCCTACTGTTTATCTGCAATTCTGAAACTTACCGCTTACAAGCTTACCGCTTACTGCTTAGAAATGTTTTCCAATAACATTTCCCGTCAACCACTAGATCTTGTATTTTTTGTAGTGCATCTCCGCATGATTTTGTTGAATACTTTTTTTGCGCGCGTGAAATACGTTGTAGAGTTACTTTTCACCACTTTTCTGTCAACGCAAACTTGTTGCTTACTTGTCTTTTTTTCCTACAATGGGGCATGTTCTCGTAGATATTCGATACCGACTCACATATTAACTCCTTCACTACATTTAAGGGATTTCAAGTTTTCCTCGCCGTGGCGGGGCAATGAGATCTCCCACCTAGTCCATCGGATTAAATACTGATGGGCCGCCGGTATCTAGGGGAACCACCAAAAAAATAAAAGAACTCCGTAAGGAGTTTTTTTATGTCCACTGGGAAGCGGTAAGCAGTAAGCGGTAAGCTTGTAAGCTATGAGCTTACCAGCGATCATGAGCTACAGCGAAGGCACCTCTGTTTTTCTGCGTAACAGAATTCTTGAATGCATCCTCCGTCGTTAAAACTATGGAGGATACATTCTCCGTAGCTCTTCGTAGTTTTTTAAGCAAAGCGAAAAAACGAAGAAGAGCGAAGGAGGATGGTCGGGGTGCCGGGACTTGAACCCGGGGCCTCAGCGTCCCGAACGCTGCGCGCTAGCCAACTGCGCTACACCCCGATAACCGTGGCCACAAGATCATAGGGCGTGGCCTGCGTAATTGCAACCGTAGCGAAACTGTTTGGTGCGAGCGGTTTTTTCAAGTGAATTTTCACCACTCCGTCAACCTCCGGCGCAAACCGCATCAATCTCCCTTCGCATATTTGGCCATTATGATCACAGTATTCCACCAGTGCTTTTTCGGATTTCCCGATGAAACTTTTATTTTTCTTAAAAGATATACCTTGCTGAAGAAGCATCGCTTCTTCTCGTCTTTCTTTCTTTTCTTTTGCAGAAACCTGTTTTGGAAAATCATACGCCCGCGTCCCTTGTTCCCGTGAATATTCGAATATGCCAACGTGATCAAACTGAATTTCCTTGATGAATTTGAGAAGGTTTTGAAACTCTTTTTTCGTTTCACCCGGAAAGCCGACAATAAGGCTCGTGCGGAGCGCAACATCCGGGAGAATTTCGCGAATGCGGACAATTTTATTGATGGTTTCCGAAACATTGGATGGTCGCCCCATGCTTTTTAAGATATTTGGATCACCGTGCTGAAGCGGTACATCCAAGTATCGGCAGATTTTTGGATTTTCAGCTATTGTCCGAAGAAGATTTTCATCAATTCGCTCCGGGTAAATGTAGAGTATCCTGAGCCAGAAATCACCCGGAAGGTCGGCAATAGTTTGCGCGAGTTCTGCGAGACGTTTTTTTCCGTAGAGATCATTTCCATACATCCCGCAATCCTGCGATACCAGATTAATTTCTTTTACACCAAGTTTCAAAAGCGCTTTCGATTCCTCAATAATCGATTCAAATGAACGACTGCGATAGTGGCCTTTAAGCGCCGGAATAAGACAAAAGGCGCAGGCGTTGTCACAACCCTCCGCAATCTTCACATATGCACTGCTTGGTGGAGTAATCATGAATTTTCCTCCCATTTCAACGTATTTTTTTGAGGCATCCTGAACCGCAAATATTTTTTTCCCCTGTATTACATTCTGCACAATCGTACCGATTTCCGGATAATACGATTCGCTTACGACGGCACGAACCTGCGGATGGGTTGCAAAAATTTTTTCCGTGAGTAATCCGCTCATGCACCCAAGTACCACCACATTTTTCTCCTGAAATTTCTCAATATGCCCATACGCTTCCTCACGAGCTGCCTTTAAGAAAGCGCACGTGTTGACGAGAACGATATCCGCATTTTTCAGATCCGTAAGTTCGCAAGTGCCATACAGTCTTCCGAGCACAGCCTCGGTATCGGCGGTGTTTTTCGGGCACCCAAGCGATACAACGTGAATGGCTACCTTCTTTTTCTTCATATTTTTTATTGAGCGGAGGAATTGTACTCGCGCTTAATACTACCGAACAACATAAATACGTTTTATTAATCTTAAAAAGAGACACGTCAAAGTTTTAACTTTACTTATGAGCGCAATTTGGGAAAATACACCCGTTCTCGGGGTATGGCTCAGTTGGCTAGAGCGCCTGGTTTGGGACCAGGAGGCCGCAGGTTCGAGTCCTGCTACCCCGACCATTCGACTCCCCGCCTCAGGCGGGTCGCTCATGGTCTATGACCATTGTTTTTGTGTTGCAGGACGAAGAACCTGCGGCCGACAAAATAATAAAATTAGCCGCAGTTAAAGACGAAGCGCAGCGAAGTCCTCGAGTCCTGCTACCCCGACCATTCGACTCCCCGCCTCAGGCGGGTCGCTCATGGTCTATGACCATTGTTTTTGTGTTGCAGGACGAAGAACCTGTATCTCTACCTCACCAACTCCTTCCCCTCTCCTGCCAACTTCGTTGCCACGAGATCGATGATAAGAGCGTACACAGCACCGGCACCGAGGGTCATGAAGAACAGTGTCTTAAGAATCTCCATGTCAACATTCGGAGTCATAAAGGTTCCGATAGCCATGTCGACTGACACAAGAGCGCCCAGGATGGCGCCACGCAGAATCGCATGAAGACGCAATCCTGTGAACGGACAGTGTGTCAGCACTCCCGCCAAACCGATAACGAAGCCGATGAGAAATCGGTTAAAGACGATCTGATACATGAGTACGGAGCCCCAGAAATTGGGATCTTTTGGCATCCCCTCTATGCCACCGGAGGCAAGGTAGGAACAAAGAAATCCGAACGCGATTCCGAGTATGACGGAAATCGCTATACGTTTCGCGAATGGCTTCATGGAAGATGTGTGTTAAAAATATGCTGTGATTATTCCCTTTTTCATTTTGCGATGCAAATAACACAATAAAAAAATACTTTTGACTTTACCCCTCGTCTTTACTAGACTGATGCCAATTTCCTTGAAACAATTTTTTATTCATAATTTCTCCCTCCATGAAAGTTAATTTGAAGAAGACCGCGGCTGACTGCAAGAAATTTTTCCACAATCTTGCTTCTACTTCTCTCTCAGCAACCCTCCTTGTTCTCTGGATTGTATTTTCTGTGTGCTACGTCGGTTATGATCTCTGGCAGGAGATCAAACAGCTACCAGTGGAACAGGCATACAGCAACGGAAAGGCTGATACTCTAAGTGCTGTTGTTTCCAACTCCCAGTCGTGCAAGCCCGTGAGCGTTACCTCTGCTCTTGGTGCCGCACAACTTATAAACATTGCTTGCTTACAGCAGGCTGCGGCTAAGGATGCTGCAGCACCGGCTGAAGAGAAAAAAGAGTAATGTTTTCCTTCTGAAATTAAAAGGCGGCCCCGTGAGGCCGCCTTTTTCATATCCCTGTTAACAAGTTATTTTCTCGTGAGATCGAATGTCCCGAAGCAGCCGAGCCGGTCATTCCAGGTTCCGCCGGCACCATTGTTCTGCATCTGCCCGGTAAAGCTTGCCTCCGCATCATCGTCACCCATGAGCTGGGCATCAATTTTCCCATTTTCATTTACGACTCCTTCTATCCCGAGTTCGAAACCGTAACCCACCACCGCTTTCCCACTCACTACCCCCTTTTCTATCGAGGCAAAGAGATCTGCCGCGCCGCATTGCTGTGTTTCGGTATCTTCTTTTGTGCTGATCATTTCCCCTTCCCATGTGCCGTCAAATGTTGTCATGGCACAGCCCGAAAGGAGCGAAATAAGACAACAGAGACAGAATACTTTTTTCATGTGTATATGATTACGATTTTCGGATATGTACCGCTTCGGGCATGATACCCGCTTTTCTTTTTTCTTCCAATTTTTCTTAAGCTCACGTATAAAAAAGCTGTATTCTCCTTACCCAATACTCCCATGAAACGGTGGATGCTTGTCCTGATTATCCTGATCGCTGTCTCTCTGGCGTTTTTCGGATACCTCCTGTACCAAAAACAGCGTGCGGACAAACTCCCGGAAGCTGTGGTAATGAACGATAAGGTGGAGGTTTTCAGCCTTCGTCCGGGTGACATTGCGCAAAGTCCGCTTACCATTAAAGGTAGAGCAAGGGGAACTTGGTTCTTTGAAGCGAGTTTTCCCGTGTATATACAGGATGCCTCCGGAGCAAATCTTGGCGTTGGCATCGCCACCGCACAGGATGACTGGATGACGGAAGAGTTTGTTCCATTCACCGCAACGGTTGAATTTTCGGAGCCGGCAGGAGGTTTTGGTTTCGTAGTTCTTCAGAAAGATAATCCGTCAGGTCTTCCGGAACACGCCGATGAAGTCCGCATCCCCGTGAGGTTCTTCAAATAGATGCGAATGCGCTCTCGTATATCAGGGTTTTGCTTTTGCGAAGCAGATTTTTCTCCCCTGTTTCACGTACCTTTTTTCGAAGGTGGTCATGAGCGAAAAAAGAGGATCGGGAGACACGTCCGCCCCATGAAGATCGGTTTTTTGTTCCTGGATTTTGTATTTACATGCCGTGAAAGATTCGAGCGAATAGTCGAAAAGCGGGCGACTGTCGGTTTTGAAATATACCGCCCCCTTGGTCTTTAAAATCTTTCTGTACATTTCGAGAAATCTCGGCGAGGTGAGCCTCCTTTTGGCGCTTCGCCTTCTCGGATGGGGATCCGGAAAGGTAATCCAGATATCGGATATTTCGTTTTTTTTGAAATGCTCTTCCAGTTTTTCTATAAAAATACGGAGAAACCGCACGTTGGAAATACCCTCTTCAAGGGCGGACTTCGCTCCGCACCAAAGTCTTTCTCCCTGAATATCCACACCGATAAAGTTCTTATCCGGCATCAGCCTGGCGAGGCCAAGCGTGAATTCACCGCTCCCGCATCCGAGCTCCAAAACGATAGGCTTTTTGTTGCCAAAAAGCCCGCTCCATTTGCCACGAATTTTTTCGGGGAATTCGAGAACATTGGAAAATGTTTTCACTTCGGCAAACCGTCGAAGTTTTTTTCTTGGCATACGATCCTTATTTTTAGGAAATAATCTCCTTTGCCGTGGTCCACAAACTCTCCTCTCCATGAAGTTTTAGCCACCACCACCATTCCGCGCCCCAGAGGTAGATCCGGGTAAATCCCGCTTTTTTTGCGTATTGTACATACCTTTCAAGGTCATTACCGTCGAAAATCGCGAGTTGTTCTTCGATGGAAATTTCCTTAAGCGGGCGATGATCCGGCTCCCAAGGCTCCCCCTGAAGCTCCATCAGATAGAATGGTTTCCCCCTGACAAGAAGCCAATGTTTTAATGGGTAATAGACCGCCGGAAGACGCCATTCAAAAAAACCAAAATATTTATCCCACACTTTTTTGTACATAGTTGTTCCGAATACGTCGGCAAATTTTCCTGCTTTTATCCACAATCCCAATTCTCCTGAATCGGTAACGATAACGGGACGGTCATCCGCACTCTTTATAATATCAAGTTCTTGCTGAAACAGCTCAGGATCGGGATCCGGACAATTGCCGAATACGGAAAGAAACGGCTCATTTTCCAGCTGCCAGTGGGAAATATTTTCAAATTTCTTCAGTTCACTGATAAGCGCCTCCAGATAGGTAAGAAGACTCTGGCGAAATTCTGTTTCGGAGATGTCTTTTATCCATTCCGGCGCGAAACATTCGGGCCATCTTGGCACCCTGTGACCGATGGTCATAACAACATCAATGTTGCGTTTTTTGGTTTCTTCCAGCTGAAAGAGTATATCGGAAAAGTCATACTCACCTTGAATTTTTTCAATATCGTCCCAGTAGGCAACAAGGCGAATGTGTTTCACCTGCAGCCCGTCGAGAATGCCAAGAAAGGCCTCTTTCCAGTCGAGATCCAGATATTCCGTCTGTACTTTACTGAAGGTGATTCCGACGGCAATTTCGTTCTCCGGTTTCGTTAAATCAACACGGTACAAAAGCGTTGTAAGGCCAATGATGAGTATGCCGACGAGCGCTGCAACTTTCAGTCTCCGGTGTTTCATTGTGATACGAGAAAGAGTCCGACGCCAATCAGCATAATCGCTCCGACTTTTTGAGCAAGGGAATATGGCGCCAGATTTTCCCGGATGTATTTTGGAAAAAAGTGAGTGAGAATCGCCGCCAGGATAAAAATAACAATGTACTGCACGCCCTGAAGCGCGTTTACGAGCGTAACACTTCCTAAGGAATAGGCGTAATTCAGAAACACAAAACTTACAACTCCCAAGCCCTGGGCTAAGAAAAATCCGATAACCGCCTTTCTTCCATGTCGTTTTTCTCCGCGCCTGAAAAGCGCGGTGATCTCTTTTCTGTATTCCTTGCTGATCAGAAACGCGAGCGCGAACAGAAAGGCTCCAGCCCTGGTCCAGAAAAATCCATTCACGAAATCCGATGCTTCAAAAACCCATTTGGTCGCAACAAATGTTGCGGCAAAACATATACTTGCAAGCATGCATTCCCCAAACACTTTTATTCTTTTTGGTGATTTGGTAAGTGCAAGCATTACCCCTCCCAACGCAAGAAACAAAAATCCCTTCAGCTGGTGTTCCTGAAGAGATTCTGTGAGGAAGATCGCTGCGAGAATCATGACAATGATGGGCTGAAATGCCCCTATAACCGCCGGCACGCGTGATGCTTCTCCTTTTTGCAGCGCGAGAAACATGAGGAATATCGCCGCGGTAAAAAAGCCTCCCGCGAGGATGCTCACCAGAAGTACCCCTGCCCCGGGAATTACAACGCCAAACGGAATCAGCACCACGGCCAGAAGTTGTAACAGCGCGATGAAAAACGCCATGGCCGCAGGACTTTTTATCTCCTGTTCAAGAAGCGCCTTATTTATTACCGTTGAGAACGCGTTCAGAAAATATCCGATACATGTTAAGGAAACCCAACTCACGACCTTTTCTTGTTAAGAATTTTTTGAATAATGAATGTCCCGTCTTTCGGCACTTCGATAAATCCTTCGAGCGCCGCCTCCGCAAGCAGCCCTTCTCTAAGCCAATCATCCAGCCACTGCGCAACGAATTCCACATCCTCCTGCGCTATGCCCGCACCCATTTTAGTTACCCACTCCAGATTCTTTTTTTCCTGTGAGCCTATCGGCGGGGCCAAAATAATCGGTATTCCCAGGCCGGCATAGAAACTGAGTTCGCTCGGCTTTGTCCAAAGAATATCGGTACGGTCAAGAACCTTGTTGAAGGTAGCATAATACTTTTCAAACGTCGGCTCGAAAAGAATACGGATATTCTTCCCGAGATTTCTTTTTAATTTCAGACGTTTCAGAACACCTACAAAGTGTTCTTTCACATTCTCGTGAGTGCCGGCGACCAGAATTATATTAATGTCTTTTTGTATGACGCTTTTGCACATTTTTTGCATCGCGTCACTCACATACTGACACACTCCCGTGAGGATATCAGTTCCTATCTCCTTCTGCGCCCCGGCTCCGCCTACCGCAAAGGTGAGCGTGAGCGGGTGATCTGCCTTTTTTGGGTAGCTCTTCTTTCCTAAATGTCTTTCGACATTCTGATCGTAGAGTGAAAGATATCTTTTTTCGGGATCGAGATTCTTTAATCTCATGAGTACCCTTTTCTTGAGATGTCCGAATTTTTTGTTCCCGAGATTTTCCGGAGGGAGAGGAAATCCTGTGAACAGTATGCGTGTTTCCGGAATTCCGTATTGTTTGAGTCTTTCCACCACGCGCCTGGTCGGCGCGAGGTATGTGATTCTTGTTTTCTGCGGATAGAGGGGCGCCCATGTTCTACTGATATCGGAATCGGTTACAACGAGATAGATTTCCCCCGAATACCCGTATTCCTCCGCCCAGAAGGCCGGAGTAAAAAAGGTACAGATGAGCGGACGCGGGTCTTCACTGAGTGTTTCAATGAGATGTCTCCCCCACCCTTTCCGTATAAGTCTGTAGATTTGTTTCAGAATAAAGCTGGGAGCCGAAAGATCGCGCCGCGGATAAAAATTTTCAATCTCCTGAAAATGATCGAAAGCATTAAAAAGCAACCGGCCGATAAAGGGCACTCTCTTGATTTTTGAAATAAAATTGTAAAAAGAGTTGCTCTGTTTCCAGAATCTTCTGTCACGTACGGGAATACCGGGATAGTTATTGGCGGTTACAACTGTGCGTTTATACGCAAGATGTCGCAGGGAATGCGCAGGTCTCTGATGACCATACCCCATATCCACAGCTATAAGCCAAGGTTTTTTTCGCATACTAACGCTAGGGAACGTTATCAGCACTGTATTGAATTTATGGCTGAAAGTCCATTTTTTCCCATTGTCTTCCCCGCCTCAGTCATGTTTAATTTTTCTGCATATTCTTTTTTTATGATTACTCTTCTTCAGCGCGTTTCGGAAAGTTCTGTTTCAGTGGATGGAAAATCGGTCGGAAAGATCGACCGCGGACTTACCGTTCTCCTGGGGGTTCAGAAGGGAGATACGGAAAAGGATGCACGGTTTCTTGCGGAAAAGGTCGCGACACTTCGGGTTTTTCCAAACGGGGAAAAAGAGTTTGATCTCTCGGTTATTGATGCGAAGGGATCCTGCCTTGTGGTTTCTCAATTCACTCTTGCGGGAAATTGTTTGGACGGAAGAAGGCCGAGTTTCGACAATGCCGCACCGGCGGATGAGGCCAAAAAACTCTACGAATTTTTTGTCGGGTGCCTGCGTGAGATCGGAGTACATGTGGAAACCGGTGTGTTTCAGGCACACATGATGGTGGATATACGAAATGACGGACCGGTGACCTTCATTATAAACAGCAAAAAATTGCCATGACGCAAAGCAACGTGCTTATAGCCTTTCTTTTGACCCTTGCCGCCGGTCTTTCCACCAGCGTTGGGAGCGTTTTAACGTTCTTCAGCAAGCATACGAATACCAAGCTCCTTTCTTTTGGTCTTGGGTTTTCCGCCGGCGTAATGATCTATGTCTCATTGGCAGACATTCTCCCTGAATCCACCCGTCTTCTTGGAGAAAGTTATGACGCCCCCTATGGAAAATTTGTCGCTCTCTTTGCTTTCTTTGCCGGCATTCTTGTAACGCTTGTTATCGATCGTCTTATCCCCTCTTTTGAAGATCCGCATGAAATTCACAAGGTTGAAGAGATTGAACAGAAAACAAAAATTTCCAAAAACAGCATGCTTCGAACCGGTTTTTTTGTGGGAATAGCCATTGTGCTCCACAATATTCCGGAGGGAATCATCACTTTTCTCTCGTACCTTCACAACGTGACGCTGGGAATATCGCTCGCCATAGCCATAGCTATTCACAATATTCCTGAGGGCATGGCCATTTCCATACCCATATATCACGCTACCGGCAGCAAGAAGAAAGCATTTTTGTATGCGCTTCTTGCGGGACTTGCGGAACCGTTTGGGGCACTGATTGCATACTTCGCTCTTTCATCGTTCTGCGGTGACGCACTCTTTGGCATTCTTTTTGCCGCCACAGCCGGCATTATGATTTTTATCTCTTTTGATGAACTTCTTCCGGCCTCAAAAACATATGGGAGACCGCGGCTCGCCATGTTCGGCGTCGTGTGCGGAATGGCGCTCATGGCTTTGAGTCTTTTTCTTGTCCGATAAATTTTTTCGCCTCAATACTCGTTGATTATTCATATTTTTACGTACGTACGTATGAAAAAAATCTTTTTCCTTACTGCTTTGCTCACTATTTCCGTTTCCGGATGCGTTGTTGTAGAGGATGAGAATGCGCACAAAGTCGATAACGTACTTACAGCCATCCGACTGCGATCGGAGGTGAGTTTCCCGGAAGCTACCACGAAAGATATGGAGTGGAAAACCGATGAGGGAATACTGAAAATTTCGGGCAAGGGGTATTCGTACGTTGACCCCGACCCCGATCAAAATCAGATGATGTCTTCGGTTCTCATCTTTTTCCGCAACTATGGTTTTCAAAGAGATGCCTTGAATTCACAGAAAAATACCGAACCTTTCTCGTGGGGCTACGCTCAGGATGGTGTGGGGTGCATCGCTCTTCATATACCGATGACGGAGACGGATCTCGCCACTGACTACCGGCTGGATATCCAGTGTGGTCTTTTGGAAAAAGGTGAGCTTACCCTGTGGGAAGAAATTCGATTTAGCGAACTTATGAGCGCGCTCAGTTCGGGCCCTGCGAAGGAGTTTTCGGCTCCGAAGCAGGCAGTTTTTGAGTGGACAGCTCAGGAGGAAGGCGGTACGCCCGATACCTCCTCGGTGACGGGGCAAGAGATGGTACTCGAAACGACCGCTTTCGATTTTGTTCCGTTTGATGAATTTTTTACTGAACGGGGGTTTGCTTCCGATGTCGCTAACTCTTCACGAACGGAAACGACTGAGGTTCGTGCGTACGTGAAAGATACGCTTGCATGTACGCTTACGGTTGAGATCATCGGGGCTGAGGACGAGAATACTGAGGACAGCGAAGCTGGCGACACCACCACGCGCACCACTTTGAGATGCGGTGTTTTGCATTAATAAACTCCAATCATTTGCCCGAGGACAGGTTTTTTGCTATGTGTATTGCGATTCAAAGGTTTATTTTTAACGCTTTCCTCACATGCGCCACCTGATATCGCTTAAAGAGCAATCCCGCGATGACATTCTTTCCATGCTTGAACTCGCGGCCAAGATTAAACAGAGACGAAACAAGGGTAAGGACACCAACTACCTTCCGAATAAGACGATGATCATGCTTTTTCAGAAGTCTTCCACAAGAACGAGACTTTCTTTTGAGGCCGGCATGACGGAACTTGGGGGGCATTCCATTTTCCTTGATCAGAAAACCACACAGTTCTCGCTCACCGATTATTCCGATGAGATTCAGGCCGTCATGAGGTTTGGACACATTCTTATGTTCCGTGCGATTAAGGCGGCAAGCGTGGAACAAGCCGCTTCGTATAATCGGATTCCTGTGATCGACGCGTGCAGCGAAAAATACCATCCATGTCAGGCGATCGGAGATCTCCTCACAATGGCAGAGCATTCCGGAGGACTCGAGAACGTGAAAAAGGTCGTGTGGCTTGGCATTGAGAACAATGTGTCAAACACATTGAAGCTTGCGTGCGCGAAGCTTGGCATTCAGGTCGTTTTGGCTTCGCCGAAGGCTCATGAGATCAGTATTGATCCGGAACTCAACGAGATGTGCGACAAGACCGGGTTGGTAACAAAAACTACGAATCTTAAGGAAGCGCTTGATGGCGCGGATTATGTTCATACGGATACGTGGATGGATATGGAATTTTTTGAGGGCGGAAAAATCAAGCCGGAGTTTGAAGGTGAACTGAAAAAGAGAGTGGAGATGTTTAAGCCGTATCAGCTCAATGCGAAACTGATCGATACCTACTGCCCGAAAGCCGGCATCATGCACTGCATGCCATGTCATATCGGTTACGAAATAACCCGCGATGCCATCGACCACAAGAATTCCGTCATCTACGACCAGGCGGAAAACAGAATGCACGGACAAAAAGGCATCATCGTCTGGCTGATGGAACTGGAGAGAAAGGTATAGGAAAATTTTCGATGAAGTGAATTTTCCGTAGCGACGCGAGATCTCGCGCCGGTGCGGGTATCTGTTGTGCTCACAAGAGTGAGCTGCATGGATTTTTCATAATCATGAAATTCTCGGATTTTTTTCTTTATTGAAAAACGGTTTGCTGTAGCATGAGCCATTAATTAATGGCTTATGTACGATAGAAAAGGAGACGCTTTTCGGTTACGGGAATACGATTATTCGCAAGACGGATATTATTTTGTGACCGCCTGCACCAAAAACAGAAAATGTTTTTTTGGCAAGATTACCGGTGGAAAGATGGTATTAAATGCGATCGGACAAATAGCCCGTGAATTTTGGCTGAAAATACCAGGCCATTTTCCGTTTGTGCAGTTGGGCAATTTTGTAGTTATGCCGAATCACATACACGGGATTATCATTATCGATAATCCCGTAGCGGCATGCCATGGCATGCCGCTACGGTTTGGCAAATTTGCCAAACCGGTATCACATTCCCTATCAATGATAGTAAACCATTTTAAAGGTTCGCTAAAATGCTGGTGTAACCAAAATGGTCACGAGTATTTTTTGTGGCAGCCCTTATTTTACGAACATGTTATCCGTTCGGAAGGCAGTCTTGAGAATATACACGAGTACATTGAAGCCAATCCTGAAAACTGGGATCGCGACAGAAACCATCCGAAGCGCGGTATCGAGTGACATGCCTACTCGAACTTTTTTTTCTGGGAATAGTGCGTATGCAGAATTTCCGCCTGCCTTTTGTGCGGGAGTTTTGCGATGTAGTTTTCCATGAAATCTTTCGCGACGGGATTCTGGTGGGCCTTTCTCATTTTCATTCTGTCATCCATGCGATACAGCCCCTTGATACGCTCCCAAATGATCGCTTCGGTTGACGGAATCGGCTGGCCGCCGCCACCAATGCAACCTCCGGGACAGGCCATTACCTCTATGTAATGGTATGCGTCCGGATTTTTCTTCATTTCGTTTATGATGATTCTTGCGTTCTTGGCGGTAGCAACAACCGCCACGCGGATCTTCTTCCCACCCATATCTATCTCCGCCTTCTTGATGCCTTCCATGCCTCTCACAGACTCGTATTTAATGGGGCCAAGATCTTTTCCGGTAATCATGAAATGCGCCGTTCGTAGCGCTGATTCCATAACTCCACCGCTCGCGCCGTAAATTACGGCCGCTCCGGAATATTCGCCGAATTTATCCACTTTGCTCTTTTTCAGTTTCGGGAGATTGATCTTGTTTTTCTTGAGAAGAATTGCGAATTCGCGGGTGGTTAACACGTGATCTACCGGCTTCATACCGTCGATAAACAGTTTTTCGTGATTACTCTCATACTTTTTTGATGTGCACGGCATAATGGAAACGACGACAATTTTCTTCGGATCAATCCCCTTCTTTTCCGCCCACCATGTTTTATACGCTCCACCGGAATGGATCTGCGGTGAGCGCGCCGTAGTGAGGTGAGAAAGAATTTCGGGATAATAAAACTCCGCGCATTTCACCCAACCGGGACAGCATGAGGTGAACATCGGGAGAACCCCCTTATTTTTGATACGGTGAACGAGTTCTTCCGCTTCGACCAATGTGGTGATGTCGGCACCCATATTGACATCAAAAACCCAGTCAAATCCGAGCATTCGAAACGCCGTGTAGCACTGCCCCTCCATGTTGGTTCCGGGCTTCATCCCAAACTCCTCGCCAATACTGCAACGAATGGATGGCGCCATCTGAGCGATAACTATTTTCGATGAGTCTTTAAGATCCTTCTCGACCCGCTCGATGTGACTCTGTTCCCTTACGGCGGACACGGGGCAATGCACCGTGCACTGACCGCAGTAGATACAGTCGATTTTTGGATCCTTATTGTATGTGACATGTGTTTTCGCCCCTTTGCCCTCGAGCTTCAAAAAACCTACACCGATCTTCTGGCACACTTCCACGCATTTGTTGCAGGCAATACACTGCGCGGGATCAAACTCCGCGGCGGTTCCCATTTTGTGAAGAGGACATTGAACATCCGGTTTTGTGTACTTGTTCCCGGTGATCTTGTACTTCTCCATGAGTTTTGCCGTTTTGCAGAAGTACCCCTTTGTGCATTTCGGACATAGTGACTTGTGACGAGCGAGAAGCAGCTCAAGATTTTCCGCCCTGAGCTTTTTTACTTCCGCAGTTTTTGATGAAACCTTCAAGCCCTCTCTTGCTTTTAGAGTGCATGACGTAAAAATCTTGCCATCACATTCCACAAGGCATGTTCTGCAGTTCGCGTCGACCGGAAGGTCTTCGTGGTAACAGAAGTGAGGAATATCGATTCTGTACTCCTTGGCCACACTGAGCACCGAATCCCCTTCCATGCATTTACACTTTCTCCCGTTGATCGAAATGGTTATCTTTTTTGCCATACAATGAAAAGACACTGTTAAAAAATACTATGAACCGATATGTGTTTTCTTGAGAACATTCTTGAGATAGCTCTCCACCGGCTGTGCGAGAGATCGCCCCAATCCGCAGAAGGACGTTTGCTCCATGGTATCGACAATTTCTAAAATTTTCTTCCAGGGAACCGGCCCGTCTTTTTGTATAAGTTCGTACAAATTGTAGCTTCCGTTTCTGCACGGAGCACACTTTCCGCAACTTTCCTCCGCGTAAAATTTGAACCATCTTTTGAGAATCTCTTTCGGGTCGATATCAGCTTTGTACACCTCTATTCCCCCGCCACCCGTCATGGTGTTGGACGCGAGCTGGGATGAATTGAGGACAAGACCGCTCGCGCTTCCGCCGATCTGAACAAAGTACGGAAACGGCGGAACATTTTTGGTTTCTTCAAGAACCTGTGCGATTGTCCAACATGCCGGCAGGTGGAATACGCCGCGGTTTTTTACGGCACCATATATGCAATAAAATCTCTTATCCCTGAATGTTTCATCCTCGAGTGAAGCGATGTTGTAGAGCGTTTCCACGTTGTGAATAAGCGTCGGGCACCCGAAGAGACCGGCTTCGGACGGAAATGGAGGCTTTAACCTCGGCTCAATTCTTTTCCCCTCTATCGCATTCAGAAGTGTTGTCTCCTCGCCTCCGATGTAGCTTGGCTCTTCCTGATATACGGAAAACGTGTATCCCGCTTTGGCATACTTGTGTATCAGCGGGTCGATAACGTGCTTCAGTTTTTTGTAGTACTCTCCATTGATGTTGAACCATGCTTCTTTCGTGTCCAAAAAATCCATCGCCAACTTCATTCCTTCAAAAACTTTTTCCGTATAGTGCTCTAAAATATACTCATCTTTAAAGAGACCCATCTCCCCTTCGCTGGCATTACAAATGACATATTTTTTGTCCCCCTTCGCCTGTTTTACGGATTTCCATTTCACCGCTGTAGGAAAGGCGGCGCCGCCCCTTCCCACAAGGTTCACAATCTCTATTTTTCCAAGAAGACTCATATACGTGTGATTTTCTTATTAAGAATATATGCGAGAACACCGCCTATAAGGGCGGTGGCAAGCTGAGGCCAGCTTAACATCATGCCAAGTTTTGACGCGAGTTCAGAAGCAAGAAGCGTATCCAAGATCATTTTTGCCATCACGGAAAGAAACAAGAATTTTACGATTGAGGCTGTCACTATTGCCGGCAATACGCCGGCTTTTTTTGTGATGTGAAATACGGAAATAAGTACCGCGTTGCTGATTATAATAAACGGTACCATCGGTGCGAGCGGTAGTGGAAGTGTTCCCGATGCGAGCGCTACAGTACTTGGAACAAGCCCGATCATTACGGCCTCTAATGGCCCGAGTGTCATCGCCGCCGTGAACAGAACCGCGTTCACGAGTGAACCGGTAATGAATTGAAAATGGGTAAACAGAGGTGAGATCCCCGCAAGAATCAGAAGTCCGCAAAAGAGCATCGCTCTGCTTTTTGATACTGAGAGATGAATGGGCTGTTTCCATGATGGGATCATAATTAAGGTTTTCTGTATTGTACTATAAGAAGGCAAAGCCACAAGAAAAAATGGAGCCCAGCTTAAATAGATTTGAGGGAATGCGTCTCTTGTGGCATGCTCTGGGACGCGTTTGCTGTTCAACAGGGCAAAGCTTGCCTCCAAGAAATTTATATCGTTTGTTTTCCCCGGCCTTTGGCTCCAATATAAATTTCTTTACGGCATCCTCCGCTTCATGACTTCCCTAGGCACACACTTGAAGTCATTACGCTCCGGAACGCTTTGCTCGCGTTGCTTTCAATAGGGAAACGCTCTCCTCGATGAAATTAACTTTGTGTGTTGATTCAACCTTGTCTCCAAAGTAAATTTCATCTCGGAGTCCTACGCTTCATGATTCCTCGGCAGGCTCGGAATCATTTCGCTTCGGATCGCGTTTCTCGCAATTCTTCTGGAGGGGTCGCATAGTGGCCGAGTGCGCTCGCTTGGAAAGCGGGTAACGGGGTAAAACTCGTTCGGGGGTTCGAATCCCCCCCTCTCCGCCAGTCAAAAAAGCAAAAGATAAAAGTAAAAAATAAAAAGTTCAGAAATTCTTGGGGGTATGAGAACCCCCGAGGTGTAGAGAAAAGTAAGTATTGTAGGATGTTGGGAGTGAGAAATAGTACAATGTGAGCTAAAGCACCCGTGGTTGATGATCACGGTGAGAATCCCCCCCTCTCCGCCATTCTCCTTCGCTCTTCTACGCTTTCTCGCTTCGCTCGAAAGCTTCGAAGAGCTACGGAGAATGCATTCAAGATTCAAGATTCAAAAAATTTTAAAATTATGACTACACAGAAAAACAAGAAGACAGAAAGTGAAATAGTCTTACAAGTAAGAAGAGGTCGGACTGGTCCCGTCCGCGGGAGACATCCGTGGATTTTTTCGGGAGCGTTTGTATCTATCCCGGAGGGAATTGAGTTGGGAAGTTTGGTGAGAGTGGAAGATGAGGAGGGCGGTTTTCTTGCAAAAGGATATTTCAGTTCGTACTCACAGATAGCTGTTCGCGTGTGGTCGTTTGATGAGAAAGAAGAGGTGAATGAAAAGTTTTTTCTTAAGCGCATTCGGGATGCTGCCGACAGGAGACTTGAAGTTTTTGCCGGTACAAAAACCGATGCGTACCGCGTGGTGAATAGCGAGAATGATCTGCTTCCCGGACTCGTTGTGGATAAGTATGCCGATTATCTTGTGTGTCAGTTCCATACTGTGGGTATGGAGCGATATCGGGATCTCATAGTTTCTTCGTTGGTGAAGACTTTTGAGCCTAAGGGCATAGTTGAGAGACGGGATTTCCGCGAGAGGCAGAAAGAGAATCGCGAGGAGGAAAGCGTGGTGCTTTCCGGAACTGTTCCGGATCAGATTACGGTCATGGAGAATGGACTGTCGTTTCTGGTAAACGTATTTGAGGGGCAGAAGACCGGCTTTTTTCTTGATCAGAGAGACAAGCGATACGCGCTTCAGAAATACTGTGAAGATAAGGAGGTTCTTAATTGCTTCTCGTTTACCGGAGCGTTTTCTTTGTACGCGCTCGCAGGCGGAGCCAAACATGTTACGAATGTTGATGTTTCTGAAGAGGCTCTGGAGATTGCAAAACAGAATGTTTCGCTCAATGGTTTCAGCGTGAAAAAATGCGATTTTCTTCACGAGGATGTAAAAAGGTACTTGGGCCGCGAAAACGGCGATTCTTTTGACATCATTATTCTTGACCCCCCTGCTTTCATCCGGGACAGGAAGAAAAAGGAGGAAGGCATCGCCGGTTATAAAAAGATTAATGAATTCGGCATGCGCTTACTTAAAAAACACGGCATGCTGGTAACTTGCTCATGTTCACATCATCTGTCGAAAGAGGAATTCCGGTTCGCTCTTTCGGAGGCCGCCGGAAGGGCGGGAAAAACATTTCAGATTACTGAAGCGTTCGGTCACGGACCGGATCATCCGGAGTTGCTCCCGTTTACGGAAAGCGGCTATCTTAAGGTTTTCTTCTTGAAAGCTCTCGATTAGGTCGGGAAGAATGTATGCAGAGATTCACAAAGAGGAAGCTTTATATAAAGCTTCTTGTTCGCGCTCTAAGAAAACAATCTAGTCCCTCTTGAGTTCCGCTTCGATGAGCTTCATGACTTTCTTCTGATTCTTTGCCATTGTCCTCATAACACTGGTGGCAAGTCTGATACGAACCCATTTACCAGTTGCCTTGTCGAAGATTCTTTTGGACTGAACATTAGGAGCATACGTCCTCTTGGTGGCACGCATAGAGTGCGATCTATTTTGACCGCTGCTTGGATGTTTCCCGGAGATCTGACATACACGTGACATGGTTTCGTTCGTTTAAGCTCGTGTATTCTATGCAAGGGGGGTTTCTTTTGCAAGGTATTCTTTTTTAATTTGAGGATTCCTGTTTCGGGACGTACTATGCGATATGCTGGCTTACATCTACCCGCTTCCAGAAAAAATTATGTTCGATGTTCCGTTTATCATTGCTTTGATTATTGGCGTTACGGCGCATGAGTTTTCCCATGCCTGGGCCGCAACCATGCTGGGAGACCCGACTCCAAGAGTGCAGGGCAGGCTCTCACTGAACCCCTTACGCCATCTGGACCCCGTTGGGACATTGATGCTTTTTGTCGCTCACATAGGCTGGGGCAAGCCTGTTCCCTACAACCCCGGATTCTTGCGCCACCCCGTGCGTGACAGCGCACTTATCGCCCTCGCCGGACCCATGATGAATATCGCTATCGCCCTGATACTTGTTTTCCCAGTGCGTATTCTCTATACGATTTCGGGAACTGGCTCTTTTTCATGGGAACTCCTTGCAACCGCGGTAACACTCAATATTGTTCTCGCGATATTCAACCTCCTCCCCTTCCCCCCGCTTGACGGTTCGAAGATACTCTTCAGTCTTCTTCCCGCTCGTTATCGCGCTATGCTTCCCGGGATACGTAACTATGGATACATTTTTCTTATTGTGTTTCTTCTTATGCCACACCTTATCGGGGTGAATATTCTTGGATTCATTCTCAATCCGCTTCTTTTCTACTTTTGGGAAGTGGCCCTCATCGGGCTTTAAAAAAATCGCGCTTTGACGCGATTCTCACAAATTCCGGTGCATGCCATTTCCGCCTCCTACATCTTTCGGATGGAGGTGTGTTTAAGCGCGAAAAGAATTTCGCGCGGACCGTGCATATTTCCCTCGTTTTCCTGTTTCTTCAGAGCCTGCTGACAGTAGGGACAAGCAAGAAGCCTGTTTGATGTCGATTTCCCGCAGCTGTCGCAGTTAATGATCATACCACTATTGTTCAAAAAAAATGAACTTGTACTAAAAATTTAATCAACCTTGCGGTCAGTGTAGCACTCACAAAAAATGAATCAACTTTTTTTATATATTTACTCCCCATACCGACACTCCGGCGATTTTCCTAACTTTTGTGCAAGCGTAAGCGAAAATATGGATACAGTTCCATACAACCCGCCGGAATGCTGGATCTAAGAGATGGTTCCAATTTTTTTGAAATTTTCGCAGCGCGAAAACAAAAGTACTCATCACACCTTGTGTTGCAAATTCTGCTTGACAGTTTTTTTTAATGTATTATAGTAATCACTCGCTGAAAAGTATCTTTTATTTTTTGAAACGGCATGAGATCAATTTTTATTCCAAAATCTGATCAACTTGACTTTACTTCTATTGAATTTTATATTGGTCGACAGATGAGAAAGTCATTGTCAAACCTTGGAATTCATTAAGCCCCTCAAATTATGAATACGCAGGAAGGCATCGCACAGGCCGCTACGGCCGCTCCGATTCGATACAACCTCGCCGATATGGTGAAGGATATGTTTCTTGTACTGACCGAAAAGGAGCAGGATGTCATCACACGACGTTTTAGTTTAAACAACAAGCCGCGCCAGACACTCGAGAAAATTGGTCAGACGTTCTCCGTTACAAGAGAGCGCATCAGGCAGATTGAGAGCATTGCTCTAAGCAAACTCAAGAGAACTATTTCGAATACTCGTTTCCATGAGGTCAATCAGATAGCAAAACAGGTGCTTGCGAAAGAGGGTGGCATTATGACAGAGGAGACTTTGATTTCTAATGTTGTACAGACAATCCAGGCGGACCTTGTAAGTGCCAAACCAATTATCCATCTTTCGATGGTGATTGATCCGGAACTCAAGAAGCAGGATAAAACTGATACTTTCCACGCATTCTGGCGATACAATTCGCTGGAGGTTCCTGAGATTAAGAAGATCAATGATTCTGCCGTATCACTTTTGAAAAAGAAGAATGACACTATTCCTGAGCCACGACTTCTTGCTGATGTTCAGAACATCTTCGCGCGAAAGGACAGGGCGCTTTTGGACGCTGTAGTCACCGCTTCGCTCTCGACTGACAAGAGACTCAAGAGAGTTGAGGATGGTTGGGGTCTGATGGAATGGAGACACATCAATCCAAGAAGCATTCGAGACAAGGCATATATCGTTCTCAAGAAACATAAGAAACCGATGCACTTTGTGGAAATCTCTAACAAGATTTCCGAGGTCGGTTTTGACAGAAAGAGCGTTACCGTTCAGGCGGTTCATAATGAGCTCATCCGATGCGACAAGTTCGTATTGGTTGGAAGAGGTCTCTATGTACTCAAGGAGTGGGGCTACAAGGATGGAACCGTTGCCGACGTTATTGAAGACATTCTTCGAAAGAAGGCCGGCCCGATGACCAAGCAGGATATCATTGACGAGGTTTTGAAACAGAGATACGTGCGCATTGGCACCATCTCTTTGAATCTTCAGAAGCATGCTCACTTCGCTCGTGTGGGTCGCGCTGTATATCAGCTGGACGAGAACAAGAAGTAATTTTCTCTACGCAGACAGAGGACCGCGCCCGTAAGGACGCGGTCTTTTTTTGCCTGTAATCCGTATGGCTTTTTTATTTGAATTGTCTACAATGAACTCCGGCCGTTTGCTTTTCCTTTCTTATGATTGGATACCTCAAAGGGGCTGTGCTTTCACTTCGCCAGGACTCGCTCGTTCTGGATGTTCATGGTGTGGGATACAGTGTTTCTGTGACGAGCGATCTCGTTTCGAAAATTCATGAGGGACAAGAGCTCTCGCTCTTTATCCACACGGCTGTTCGTGAAGACGCTATCACGCTTTTCGGGTTTGAAAGCGAAGAACACCTCGCTTTCTTCAAGCAGTTACTTACGGTTTCAGGCATCGGCCCCAAGACCGGACTTTCTATTATGAGTGGCTCGCCCGATGTGGTGCGAGATGCCATCGCCTCCGGCGATGAGGCTATGCTGACGCGCATACCGGGGATCGGTAAAAAAACCGCCGCAAGAATTATCTTGGACCTTAAGGGCAAGGTGGTTGCACCGACGATGAAACCGAGGGCGATACGCAGCGGACTCGATGATGCCTGCGATGCTCTTCTCAACCTCGGCTACGACCGAGGCATGATCATGAAAATCGTCGGAGATCTGCCGGCTGAGATACAGGAAACTGAGGACATCGTGAAGTACTTTCTGCGGAATGCATAATTCAAAAATTCTAAATTCTAAACTTTCATTACTCACAATGAATAGCAATAAGAATCTCAGTCAGACAGTGTTCGTGGTTGGCACACAGTGGGGTGATGAGGGGAAGGGAAAACTTGTGGATATTCTGTCGGCGGAATATGACATTGTGGCTCGCTGTGCGGGAGGATCAAACGCCGGGCATACCATAGTAAAAAATGGAAAGAAATTCGCGTTTCATCTTGTCCCCTCGGGAGTGCTGCATAAAAAAACGCTGTGCGTTTTGGGAAACGGTGTCGTGATTCACCTGCCCACGCTTCTTGAGGAGTTTAAAAATTTGGACAAAGCAAAAATAGATTACAAGAAACGCTTCTTCATTTCCGACAGAGCGCACCTGGTTTTCGATTATCATTTTCAGTTGGACGAGGCGAGAGAGCTCGCGCTTGGAAACAATAAGATCGGCACAACCAAGAAGGGTATCGGTCCTGCGTATGAGATGAAGATCGGAAGGAGCGGTATCCGCGCCGGGGAGCTTCTGGATTTCGAGTCTTTCTCTATGCATTTCCGGCAGAATGCAAAACTCATGGAGAAAAACGGCATACGGGTTGATGTTGAAAGCGAACTCAAGAGGTACAAAAAATTTGCCGGAATTTTCGGCCCCATGATCACGGATGTTTTCGCCCTGATCCATTCTTCGCTGGAACGCGGAAAGCGTGTGCTTATTGAAGGAGCCAATGGAACTCATCTCGATATTGATTTCGGAACCTATCCTTTTGTAACCTCTTCAAATACCACCGTTGGCGGTGCGTGTACCGGTCTTGGTGTCCCCTACAATAAAATTCAGAGCGTCATCGGTATTACCAAGGCATATACCACACGCGTGGGTTCCGGCCCGTTTCCGACTGAGCTTACCAACAAGCTTGGAGACTCAATCCGTGACAGGGGACATGAATTCGGCACCACCACCGGGCGCCCAAGACGCTGTGGCTGGTTTGACGCCATGGTGGTGAAATTCAGTGTGCGACTCAACGGCATTACCGCCATCAATCTGACGAAACTGGATGTGCTTTCGGGGCTTGATTCCATCAAAATCGCCACCGGTTACACGTACAAGGGAAAGAGCCTCCCCTCTTTTCCGTCGGATCTGAAGGTGCTTGAAAATGTGAAGGTGCGGTACGAAGATATGCCGGGATGGAAAGAAGATATTTCGAAAGCGAAGAAGTTCTCTGACCTCCCGAAGAACGCCAGGAATTACGTGAAACGCATTGAAAAACTCGTTGGCTGCCCGATACGGTTTATTGGGGTCGGGGCGCAAGATACGGAGATGCTGTTTGTTTAGACATTCTGAAATACATCAGAATTATTTCTGTCACGATACCAGGCGGCAGGGTTATTTGTGATATATTCACGGATATTCTGAAGACCGTGTTCGGAACGTATGACGTGTTCATAAAATCTCGATTGCCAGGAAAAATGGGGGTGGCCGTTTTGGTTACACCAACGTTTTACGGAGGATTTGAAACCGCGAATTATTGACGATAAATTGTTTTTCTGTGGCCCGAATTTATTCCAGGCATTGTCCCCATGACGTAGAGGCGCATTGCAATTCGTAGAGGCGCATTGCAATTCCGTAGAGACGCACTTGCAATTCCGTAGAGGCGCCAATTGGCGCCTCTACGGAAAACGAATTATCAATTTCAACAATGCCATGAAAATGATTTGGCATTACGACCCATTCATGCAGATTAACATTTTCCCTGATTTCTCCTGTTTTTCGCCATTCGATGGCGGCCACCCGCCCAATTTCATTCAACACCATCACCCCATTTTTCACCTCGCCAAAAAATTCCTCCCGATCTTTGGTGCAGATGGTTACAAAATAGAATCCTGAGCCCGAATAATCATAATGTTTCAGACGAACAGATTGTGTCCGGTATTTTTCTCCGAATAATTCCTGATACATGCGAAAATATTGTGGATTTTTCATGGTAAACAGCCGGCCACCTCCTGCCAAACGGTAAAACCCTGAATTTCACGATTTTTTCATGTTTACCCTGATATCCCTGTGGAAAACCGGCTGATTTTGTGATATAATAGCCAGATTCGTTGCAATTTCTAACAACCATGTATTATGGCACTCATAGATGAAGTTCAGAATCTTGTACTCTTCTCGTTCTCCCTTTCAAAGGAGCACAAAGAGCAGGTACTGCGTGCGCTTCCTTCGCTTCCCGAAGCCAAACTGACGGAGCTCAAGGGCGTTTTTGAAGAGGAAGAAAAACGCAAAAACGAGATTATTAAGGGAGCTGTGGAAAGAAATCCCGAGCTCGCGGAAAAGATTGAGAAGATCGTGAAAACGAGCGTCCGCACGATGTACAAGGAGGTGGAAAAAGGACAAGGAACGGTTGAGGAAAAAGAGATGGAGTCGCTTCTTACGAAGCTTAGCTAGAAATAAGAGATTTCGAATACTACTGTAATTTTTTTACCAGCACCATGCAGGAAAAAATGGGTCCAGAACGGGAGAAATTCATCAAGGCGCCGACGCCTGAGGAAAAGGCGCAAACTGCAAAAGAGTGGGTTGTAAAATCTCTCCAAAATACAAAAACGGTTAACGACATAACCAAGGAGATTCGGAATATTGTCACGTCAAACGCTTTTCGTGATCTTGATGCCGACACCAGAAATAAGTGTTACAGCGTCATCAGAGGTGCGGCCATCGACTATGCTCATGGGCTGAAACAGGATCTTCGCGGCCATATTCCCGAAATTACCGATCTGGAACGGGATGTCCACCGGGAGGTGGACCACATACTCAAGCAATAGAGACGTATCTAAATACAAATACTAAAACACATAGTGCAAAAACAAACCGTACACAGCGGATTTGATGGGAATCTCTTTTTAAATGAGAGGTTTGTGTTTATGGCGGGAGAAGCACCGAATACCGAAGCCCAAAAAACTGAGGAGGTAAAAGCTGAGACAAAAAAAGAGACACCAGCTACACCACAGGAGACAGCTGATAAAGCTAAAAAAGAGTTAGACACTGCCAAGAAGATACTGACGGATTTACAAGACACCCTGAAAACTGGGATTACCAAGGGCTCGATACTGAATAATGAGGCTCTCCAATCGACTATTTTGCAGGCGACAGAACAGCTGAATGCGGAAGTTTTGAAAGCCTTGAAAGACAGCAAGGTGGATGATAAGGAGCTGAAGGAACTTCAAGAAGTTTGTGGAGACCAAGGTGCTGGAGATTGTCGGGACGACGGCGGAGACTGCCGAGAAAAACAACAGGGCTCGGTCCGATTCAGGCTGCAGAAGCTCCGACACAGTCCGCTAGCTCCGACGGGAAATTTGGATACTTTTTTTACAGCACTGAAAGATTCAAAGTCGGCATCTGTTACGGCTTTTTCCAAAGCTCTCGGCGCAGAGAATGTTACCTGGTTACAGCAGAACCGCAGTGCGATCGATGAGAAACAACTCTCTGGCGAACTTAATGTATTACTCACTGATCAAACTGAAAAGACTGGAGAGACACTTGCCGCAAAACTTAAACCACAAATTGAAACCGCAAGGAGGGTGCTGGCCGAAGGACAGAAAACCTCGAGTATTAACGCGCTCAAACAACAGATTGATAGTTCCGAACAGGAGGCGAATAAGCCAAAAACACTCAACGATCATATTAAGGAAAAGGGATTGATTGGTGGGTTATTTGAATATGTCAGTATTACTTTGGGACTCAAGAAACGGCCTGAAAAAAAGAAGGAAAAAATGTCCGAGACCAACAGCGGTTCTGTCGCCAAGGTCCGCGAAGCTTACGCTTCGCTTACCAAAGAAAATGGGAACAAGCTTCCGACCAATTTCTCGGAAGTTTTCGCGACGGTTGGCAAGGAGATGGTTCCCCCCCAAAAAGATCCCATTACTGATTCCCTGATTACCGAAGAGCATCTCGCTCTTCTTGAAACATCCGGGGACAATAAAATCTCCGGTGAATTTTTGAAGAAAAAGATGGATGGGTTCTTGAAAATTATGGAGGAGATACAGGGAAAAGTGGATAGTAAGGAGTTGGAATTCAAGGATGGCAAATTGGAAGTATCGCAGGTGATGCGAAAGATTAAGGATGCGCTTGATGGTAAGGATGCGGGTACCCTCAAAATTCGAAGAGGCTGCTTTCAACATCCTTGGAACTCTAGGCCGGTGATAAGCCTAAATATCTCTTATGGAGGGATTTAATTATATGCTTGGGGCGATAGGGATGGGTCTCGCTGGTTACTCCGTGACCGCCGTGGAAAAAATCACGCAAACATCACAGATCTTCTCATTTACAGATTGCTCTTGAGAATGATGGCACCGGAATGACGTATGAATTTACCTTCCCTAAACCCAATGTTGGTGAATATGGTGAAAGCGTTGGTAGGCGCTAAAGGTGAGGAGCGTCCTCTTAGAATCAGTATTAGTGAGCTTTGGCACTCGTCAAGGACATGCTCACAGAGCTTGAACGAAAGCTGTCGGAGAAAAAGGCTGAGGCGGAAAAAACAAAGCAGGAAATAGAAAAAAAGGAACAGGAGAAAAAAGACGCGGTGAAAAATCTTGTTTGAACAGCGCCCCAACAGTAGCCCCCAGCAAGGAAAGTAAAGGATTTCCTAGAAACCAAGACGCTCTTGACTGCTCTTCTGGGAGAAAGGGTTGATACTCTGGACAATACGAGTGACGAATGGTATGTAAAGAAAACTGGCGCTGACATATACTTACTGCGCCTTCCCTGAGAGCGAATTCGCCGCGCAAGCTTATAAAATAACATCAAGTATGCGCGGTCAGGATCAGGTTCTTGGCCGATCGTAGAACTGAAGGATAATGCTCTTCACGATCAAGGCCCGCAGTTATGGCGATTACCGAAGGAATATCGGGCAAGACTCGTGGAAGTATTCTTAGGTGATAACAAAATGGGACCAAAATGGAAGGCTTGTCCCGATGGGTCAAAACTGGAAAATACAGACTACACAGTGAACAATCTTACGGCAGAAAATAGACCCGCCCGGATGATGTTATTTATGCCATATGGGATGCTAACTACCCTGAGATACCAGTCATAATGAACTTGAAGGGTACATCATTGTCGCAAAACCTAATGGTACGGTGAAAGTTTATGATACTGACCTCAGATGCTGACGACTATGTTGGACGGTGCTCATCTCCCAACTCAGGTGCTCCTGCTGTTAAGAGATCTAAGCTAGCTATGGATGAACTGCTATAGAGCCCCCGCCTCCGCGGGGGATTTTTTTGAGTGATTTTATGTTTGATATTTTGATGTTTTTGTGGTCAAATGCTGTCACATTTTTTATATGCCATGCACAATTTTGAACAGGATATCAGCCATTTTACCCCTGAGAATGACGGTGAACAGCCCGAAGTGAATGCTGAAAACAATGATCAGCTGCCCGCGGCGCAGATCAATAACGTACGCGACATGATCGCTTCTTCGGTTGAAGAAAAGGACAAGGAGAAGTTCGAGATGCGGGAAAAACTCGTGAGTTTGTTCACAAAATTTCGCGATGTAGTGCAGGATCAAAAGAATACCGCCGTAAAGGTTATTTCGCTGTATTTTCGGGCTTTTAACATCACCGGAGCTGTGCAAAAACTTGATAGAATGCTCGATATACGATCGAAAATGCCCGATGATACGGGATGTTATTATTCGTCACTGAAAAAGGAATACGAATCACTTTCTAAGCAACTTGAAAACGGTGATTCCGCTAAAGACGAAGATTTTGATAGATTATCTCAACTGGATAAGCAAAACAGTCTTTTTGAACTCCTGGATTCCGGACTTAAAAAGAGGATTGAAACTCTGCGAAAACCAGTGAACGATGAATATCTTCAGGAGTGCTTCCGCGCGATCGTTCTTCTGGAAAGATTCCCGGAGTTTGATGAGTTTCCGGAATTTAAAAAGGGCCCTCTCTCCCGCTTTTTCCACGACAATAGAGATGATATTGATGCTGTTTTCGACTGTTTTGAGAAGTCACACCATACGGAGCCTCGTTCACGTGAGGTTTAGAAATCCCGCTTCACCCGTGAAGCGCGTGATGTTATACTTTTTTCAGTCTATCAGTTAACCCATTTCACTATGTGTACCGGAGGTTGCGGAGGAGGTTGCGGCGGTTGCGGCGGTTGCGGTAAATAATCTTCTCGCAAAAATAAAACCCCCTACTTCGCTCTCCTTCGCTCGCCTTAAGGCGCGGGCTACGAAGAGCTTCGAAGGGGGGTTTTTATTTGTGGCCTGAAACCATGGATTTTTCAGAAAAAAAATGGTAGACTTATATGATGTATTATATAACCCAAAAAGCCTATGTCACTCGATCAGGCAAGGGAAAATCGGGATCTCACGCCTTTCCAGCAAGAGATTCTTGATAGGGCGCGGAGCGCCAAAAGCGTAAAAGTGCTCAATCATACAGAGCAGATTATCAAGGTTCTATCTGATATAAATCTCTTCGGTATGCAGAATGATTTTTACACTCTTGTTAAGGACCCGAATGCTCCGGAGGGTGGTGGCGTATACAAGGGCTGGACTCCTGAGGAAATTAAAGAATACTATTTTGTGCTGTACGGAGAGAAAATGGATGAGGAGAAGAGTAGAAAGAGATAAGTGTTCTCGTGCAGATAAAACCCCTGCTTATGGCGGGGGTTTTTGAAACTGACAGGCGATAAGTCGCCTTAATGGGAAAAGTTCGGGCACATGCCAAAGTAACACGTGTCGTTTAGAACGCTTTATCCACCGCAAGGACAATAGTGGAGGAAAGAAGGGCGATACAGAGCGAGGCAAGCGCCCAGCTTCGGGTGAATTTTACGGATATTTCGTTCCGATGCACTTTGAGCTCCTCGATATCCTGTTTGTTTTGCAGGCCAAGTTCTTTCACTTCCGCAATTTCTCGATGCATTTGTTCGAAGCGTTTTTCGACCTGTTCGAAGCGTTTGTCGACCTGTTCGAAGCGTTTGTCGACCTGTTCGAAGCGTGCATTCATATCAGCCGTGATTTGTTCGAAACGTTTGTCGACCTGTTCGAAGCGTTTCGACCTGTTCGAAACGTTTGTCGATTTCGGAAAATCGGCGATTCACATCGCTTTTAAAATCTCTGAGAAACTCCAAGATGAGTTCATTGGAAACACTTTCCATGTCCATGTTTTATCTGGTTACAGTATATGGAAAAACATTCTCAATGAATAGTTTTTTGTGGCAAGAAGATAGATTGAAAATTTCATAAAACGTTCATTATTGAACGCCCATTTCCGGCCGCTATATTTTCTGAAGGTTCCCCTTTTTCATTATCTTGACAATATAAAGATATTATGTTAATAATATACTCTTGTTTTTTAATTCTGCCTCTATGAGAACACTTACCATGCACGATCTTGATGAGCTTCATGCCATTGAAGACGAGCTTAACAGCACGTCTGGAAAGCTCACCAAGGAAGATATATTTGATATACCAATGAATGGCCACAACAACACCGCGCAGTCCGATTTTAAACAAAATGAAAAGAATCATGTTGAGAAGATCCGGCAGAGGAGACGAGGGGCCGAGCAGACACGTGACGAGATTTTGCGTCTAATGGTTACAGAGTAAACGGAAATATAGCCCGCCTTAAAGGCGGGTTTTTTGTATAATGAAAAATATTCCCATACCGTTGACTTTTTTTATGCCTGTGATTAAGTACGGCATTCAATATTTTTTTATATGTCTCCACTTATTAACGGCTCCGATGTTAAAAAAGAATTGTCGGGCATACCTTTTATTCAAGAATCTGTTTGCCCAACCGATTCCTTGAATTTTTTGGATATCAAAAAATTGAATGAATCCATTCGCCGCGCCGCTAAGCTCTCCATCTTTGCCCCAAGGCGACCCGCTGACGCCGTGACGTGTCCCGATGAGACTCCTCTGCAAGAGGCACGGATCTGTTGCACAACACTTTTTAATGCACTCTGTAAACTGTGTGGCGATCGGGCGAGGGAGTTGGATTTAGAACTTGCGAAAACAAGAGTCGCTTCCTGTCATGAGAACATCCAAAGACATTAAGGCTGAAATTCAGTCTGTGCAGAAGAAGCTGAGCGATACCGGCGCATGGGCTTTTATTTCCGGTAAAACAAAACATCTTAAACGCGAACGCGCCAGACTCCATGATGAGTTTTCGGAGGTGGCAGAGAATGAGAAATTACGGGCGGTAACACTCTCGAAGCTCATGGCCCAGCAACAGGCTTTTCGCTCTCTTGTTGTGCGTTTTGGTGGAGATCAACGCAGCGTCGGAACCCTCTCTTTTGAAAATCTCGTGGACGAATGGCAGTTCGTGGAAGAGATGCTCGCTGACCACGCTGCCTGTTTTCGTGGTTTTCTTGAAGAAAATGCTCAGACTTATCGGCAGCGCGCGCTCTTTGCTGAAAATCAATCCCTTATAAGCCCGGTAACACTTTAAAATAAGGTGTAACGGAATACGGCAGTAGCTTTTCGCGTGACATAAACGACGAAAAATTATTGACTTTTTTTGAGTTTATGTTTGAATGTACTCTTATCTCTCTATCACTATGTCTCTTCCCAACACCCCCGATAACGACATTCGGAAGCCCTCTGTCGATAACCAGAACACTCCCCCGCCCCAGCAGCCAGTAAGCGATAATGGTGAAATGAACATCAGCCCGTCAGATCTTCTAGGTTTTATCGAACCGGATCTTATTAAGCCGAAGATTCAGTCAGGTGTTAACTCGAGATGCTTCTGGACTTTATCAACGAAATACATGCGTCCGTTTCTGAAACTGTTCAGTCCCCAAATATCACGCCACAGAGCCCCATTGAGTCTCCGGAAGACGAAAATACTCTTCTGAAAGCGCAGGATTGCTTGTGAAACCCTTTTTGAAAGCCTTAAAGAGACCTGTGAGGGACAGGTGGAACGCCTGAATACAAGAATTGCTTTCCAGAAAGTTCCGTCTACTTCCACTGATATTCAGGCTGAGTACAGGCTGTAGAACATGAAACTCGATTCACCTGGAATATTGTCCAAATTTACCGGCAAGACAGGGCGTCTGAAGAGAGAACTCCCGACAACTCCGTAAGGACGATGCTTTTAACAGCCTTATGAAAGCAACTGCGGCTTTTACTCAGCTGGTGATGGTCTTTGAAAGATTTGGAAAAGTTAGAAGATCTTTCCCTTGAGGAACTCGCGGACTGACTCGTCGTCAGGCTGAGGAGGTGATCGCTTCTAATCCTGACTTTTTAAGACTTTCCTGAAAGAAAACGAGAAGAATATTACCAGGGTAAAGCAGGGGTACTTTGCCAATGCACCTTGAACCCCGACAGCGAGGAAACATTTGATTCCGATGATGAAAGTCTGCATGAGGCGTAACGAGCGATACATAAACATGAAAAAATACTTGGGTAAATCACCTTATCAAAATATCTGTTTTTATGGATATCGAGAATGTTTTCCCATCGCTGCAAAAGAGGAATCCCGGAAACAATCTTCCGGAGCTGATGTTTCGAATTCCTCAAAAATCAATGGCAATGCGGAGAAAAAGTGTGTCGATCATCCGCTAACCGACGGCAAAACTCCTGTTGATTTTGATTTAGAGGAGGTAAGAAGAGTCATAGCTGGGGTTACCCGCGGCACTGACACATCCACCGGTACATCCGAAGCTTTGGAAAACAGACCGAAGTTATGCAACCATCTTTCTCATCTCTCCCGCGCCCTTTTTGAGAGCTATTACCAGTTCATAAAAAAATACTACTATGAGGCGATGGCTGAAGCGGAAAAACTGTCCTCACATCTTGAGGGCAACCAGAAAAAACTGACCATACTGAAAAATAGAATTGATATACACCAAAGGGTTCTTTTGAAGTCCGGTTGGACCGGCATATTTTTTGCCTTTCATAAACTGGCGGCCAAAAAAAGAGTGCCCTGATCTTATGATTGAGTTTGACCGGCTTGAGACTACGGTTCGAGACGATGAAAAAAAATTAAAAAGTCTTGAGAATTTGCGTGACACCATGCGGGAACGAATGAGCATCTGGAATGACCGCGCTGTCCAGACTGAAGGATATATGCTCTCTTTTGAAGCAATAGGCGAACTTATAAAAGAGCTTGCGCGCGGAGAGAATACTGTCCCTAAAGCCGATCTTTTTGCCTTTCTTCGGGATCATGACGATCTTATAAAGGCCGTGGAAAAGCTTGTTACTTTTCTTGAAATGAAAACCGGTGAGATCACCGAACAGCCTCTTTCCGCCGCGGCTGAGACCGCTCAGAATATCATCCATGCGCAGCCCGTTTTGGTAAGCAATGACGGCCACGCGCCGGTTGAGGAAAAAGGAAGCACACACAATGACGTTACCGCAGACGATCTGGATCCTCCCCAAAATTTCAGGGTGGTAAAGCCTGACTACAGCAAGGTAATCATTCAGGAAAATCCCAAGAGTACACATGATTTCCTGCAGACGCTGAAAACTCCTGCGCCGGAAGAAAGGCCGGTTTCGGCGGCCGACCAGGCGGCTGTCGACATGACATCCCCTCTTCATGCGGGATCCCTTCCGAATAACCAGGAAACACTCAGGACTCCTGCTCCTGTTGAACAGGAGGATGTCCAGAAAATTGAACAGCCTGTTTCTGATACCCAGCGTGAACAGATTGAAAATGGACCTCTTGTTACCTCTGCCGAAAAGCAGAATGGCATACCAAAACTCAACGGCAAGCCGGAGACGCAGACAGTCCGCAATGAACTCCGCGAAAGGGTGTTGGATCTTCATTTCGCCGATACGGATCCGAAAACGCGAGAACTCATGACGGTTTGCAGAAATCTCGCGGAAGATTTTTTCAAGGAGATTGGCTGCTTAATTCAGGTGAAAAACGATTACAGAGCCGAAAAAGAAAAAATTCTGCGAGGATACAAAAAAACCATTGAGTCTCTTACTGAAGAGATTAAGGGGCTAAATGCCCTTCTTGAGAAAGACGATATCATTCACCGATTCTTCATTTTTTCAAACGACGCGACTGGCGTGCGCTTCGTACTGACTGTGAAAACCATCGCAAGGAAACAATAATGAGACAGAAGCAGATTGAGACTCTCATTGCCAATTTCGGACGGGAAATTGATCAGCTCGAAAAAGAACGGGCACCGTGGTCTGCACTCGGAAACAAAATCATGGATAAAAAAACGAATACGAAGAGCTCCATGAGGCTTTCGCGATACTGAAGATGAAAGGGCCGGAATACCAGTTGTTTTTCAAGCGGGAAAAAGATGCGCTTGAGAAAGCTCTCGCCCTTTTGGAAATCGCATAACAACCACCTTTGAATAATGACCACATATTTCGAGAGCCTGAAGAAGGAAAGGAGCCTGAACTTAAGCTTGATAAAACTCTTGTGCAAAAAGAGACGGATTCCTGTAATGAGGAACGACCGAATACCGAGGAAATAGCTCCTCAACTTGAAGAGCACCGCAATCGCATTACTGAGGTTGTTGATAGTCAAAATCTGCGTCGGGAGTGTTTTAAACAGTGCTCGCAATTGTTTCACGATTTTGCGGAAATCTTTTCCGTGAAAGATAGTCGACTTACAGGCGCAAAGGGATAAAAAAATTCTCGAACAGGAAAAAATAGAAAAAGATATTTGCACTACCCTTGCTGGACAGAATGGAATTACTCGTCAACTGGATGCATCGGGTATTCCCCGCATTATTTCCAAGCTTACAGGTACACGGACAGAATTACTTCAGAAGATGGAAGAACTCAAACAAATCGATCTCTTCCTGCAGAGAAGAATCTTAACAAAGTCGAGGAAGAGGTGGCTGGGATACGGACGGAGATTAAAGTGTTGAGAAAAATACGACATGAATGGTTTCGGTTCAGTGATAATGTGAATCGCAACCGGGTGGATCTTGACGATATTATTCGGCGTTTCAACGAGGTTCAGCACGCCATTGCCAGCTCTCAGGTTCCTTCGGATTTTCGGGAACGCCATGACGCGCTGATTTCGGCGGTGATACATGGCCTCGGTGGCCTTATTGATGCCGAGGACAAGCAAAACCTCGCTTCTTAAATCTCCGGTTGGTATAATCCCCTCTGCTGTATCCATAATGGTTTCCTATGGATTGTATTTTTTGCAAGATCGTCTCCGGTGACATTCCGGCTCCGAGAGTTTTTGAAAATGACACCTGCATTGCTTTTAATGACATCCGACCAAAGGCGAAGACACATGTGCTTATAGTCCCCCGCCGACACATTGACTCTGTGATGACACTGAAAGATTCCGACAAGGAACTTGTCGGCGAGCTGGTACTCGCCGCCAAGAAGATTGCTGAAGATCTGAAACTTGAAGGATACCAGCTCAAGTTTCATGTCGGGGAGAAGGGAGGACAGGAGGTGTTTCATATACACCTGCACCTGCTCGCAGACTAAATACGATTTGCCTTGAGGGTCAAATCGTATTCATTCCAAAAAATTCAAGATTCAAAAATTCAAAATTACAGCATCACAATTATTCAGTATTTCTGGTAGACCATAATCTTTAGAATTTTGAATCTTTCGAATTTAAGTAGTTATCTTCTGAATTTTCAATCTTGAATTATTAATACATTGAATACCCGTGTCTGAGACCAAGTTTGTTCATCTCCACGTTCACACGCACTACTCGCTTCTTGATGGTCTTTCGAAGCCGAAAGACATTATGAAACGAGTGAAAGATAATGGGCAGGAGGCGGTAGCTATTACCGACCATGGCGCCATGTACGGGTGCATCGATTTTTATAAGATCGCCAAAGAGGCCGGAATTAAACCGATCATCGGATGTGAGGCGTATATCGCAAGACACGGGCATTTGAATAAACGCCCGGGGATCGACGTGAGGCCATACCACCTTGTACTCCTGGCGAGAAACATGCAGGGATACCAGAATCTGCTTACGCTTACCACCATTGCCAACCTGAAGGGGTTTTATTATAAACCCCGAATCGACATGGATCTGCTTTCGGAATATGGAGAAGGACTTATAGCCCTGAGCGGGTGCATGAACGGAAATATTCCGCAGGCGTTGCTTTCGGGAAACGAGGAGGAAGCGCGGGAGCTTCTTAAGCGATATAGGAAAATTTTCGGTACCGAAAATTTTTATATCGAGCTTCAGGACCACCCGGAAAATCCTGAGCAGACAGCGCTTAACGCGCTTTTGGTCAAGTTTGCGAAGTCGGAAAAAGCACCGCTCGTCGCTACGAACGACTCGCACTATGCGCGGCCGGAAGACAGTCCGGCGCACGATACTTTGATATGCATTCAGACCAACGCTCTTGTCAGCGACATAAGCCGAATGCACTACATCGGGGATTTTTCGCTTCGCACGACGGAACAAATGGACACCTCTTTTTCCGCTGTGCCTGAGGCGATTTCCAACACCGTGGAAATCGCCGGCCGTTGCAATATCGAATTTGCTTTCGGCAAATACCTGATACCGGCTTTTGATGTTCCCGAAAAAAGAAAACCGCATACGTACCTTAGAGACCTTGTGTACGAGGGCCTTGTTTCGAGGTATGCACTCCCCGCAAACGCGGAAGACCTGAAGAAAAAAAAGTATGAGACTCTCAATGAACAGCAAAAACAGTATGTTGAGCGCGCGGAATATGAGCTTTCCGTGATTCATGATATGGGCTTCGACACGTACTTCCTCATCGTGTGGGACCTCATCAAGTATGCCAAAGATCACGGCATCATTGTGGGCCCCGGACGCGGAAGCGCGGCCGGCGCCATAATCTCTTACTGTCTGCGCATCACGGATATCGATCCTCTGCGATACAATCTGCTGTTCGAAAGATTCTTGAATCCTGAGCGCGTCTCCATGCCCGATATCGATATCGATTTTCAGGACGACCGGCGCGACGAGGTTTTGGAATATGTCGCGAACAAGTATGGCAGAGATCACGTGGCACAAATCATCACGTTCGGAACCATGGCCGCGAAGGCGGCCGTGAAAGACGTCGGGCGCGTGCACGGCATCTCTTTCCAAAAAATGAATGAGCTTACCAAGCTTATCCCCTCCCGTCCGGGAACACTTCTCAAGGAGGCTCTTGACACCGAGCCGGAACTGAAAAAAGTGTACGATGGGGATGCGGAAGCCCGCTCGGTAATCGACACGGCGCTGAAGCTCGAAGGCACCATCCGCCACGCGGGGGTGCATGCATGCGCGGTCGTTATCGCGGAGAAGCCGCTCGTAAATTACTCGGCACTTCAGCACGCCCCCGGTAAGGCGGAGGGCGTGATCACGCAGTACTCCATGAAACCTCTGGAACTGCTCGGACTTTTGAAAATGGATTTCCTGGGACTTAAGAACCTTACGATCATCCATAAGGCGCTTGGCATTATCAAGCGCCGGCACGAAAAGACACTGGAGCTTGATTCCATTCCTTTGGACGATCGCCGAACGTACACGCTTCTTTCCAACGGTGAAACAACCGGAGTCTTCCAGCTTGAGTCTTCGGGCATGAAACGATACCTGAAGGAACTCAAGCCCACGCAGTTTGAGGATATTATCGCCATGGTGTCTTTGTACCGCCCGGGACCGATGGACTTTATTCCGGATTACATTGCCGGTAAGCACGGAAAAAAACAGGTTGAGTATGTTCACAAAGACCTGGAGCCGATCTTAAAGCCCACGAACGGAATAGCGGTGTACCAGGAGCAGATTCTCCAGATCGCGCAGACCTTCGCCGGCTTTACCCTGGGCGAAGCGGATATTTTACGAAGAGCCATCGGAAAGAAGATCGTGAAGGAACTTACCGCCCAGCGTGAAAAGTTTATCGAGGGTGGAGTAAAAAAGGGGTATACCAAAAAGCTCGCGACCGAGATTTTTGATGAGGTTATCGAACCCTTCGCCAATTACGGGTTCAACAAGTCCCATGCCGCTTGTTACGCCATGATCGCTTATCAGACAGCGTACCTCAAGGCTCACTATCCGGCAGAATTCATGGCCGCTCTTCTGACTGCCGAGCAGGAGAACAGCGACCGTGTCGCCGTGAATATCGAGGAGTGCGGACAGATGGGCATAGAGATTCTTCCTCCGGATATCAATGAGTCACTGAAGGGATTCACGGTTATTGATGACAAGACTATACGTTTCGGGCTTGCCGCTGTAAAAAACCTCGGCGGTGACACCATCGGAAGCATTATCGAGGCCCGCGAGAAAGGCGGAAATTTTCAGGATATCGGAGATTTCGCCGGACGGCTTCCGTCGAAATGCGTGAACAAAAAATCACTCGAAGCACTGGCGAAAGCCGGCGCCTTGGATCGTCTCGGGGAACGCAATACGATTATTGAATCGGTGGATCTGATATCGGATTTCGCGAAGAGTCTTGATGGCGGAAAAGCCTCGGGCCAGACTGATATTTTTGGCATGATGACGGAAAAACATGATTCGCACACCCTCAAGCTCCGAAATGCAGTTCCCGCCAGCGATCCGCAAAAACTCGCCTGGGAAAAAGAGATTTTGGGACTCTATGTTTCCAGTCATCCTTTAAAGGGGCTTAAAAAAATATCTCAAGAGTCGCGTGAAGCTCGTTGAATCCATCACCTTGAAGGATGCGACGAAAACACTTAAGGTAGCCGGACTTATTGTGAATTTGCGAAAGATCACCACAAAGCGCGGAGAGATAATGGTCTCGTTCACACTGGAGGATCCAACCGGAGCGCTTCATGTAACCGTATTCCCTTCTGTTTATAAGGAGCTTTCCGGCCAGCATCTTTTTGATGATGACAACTTTGTTGTTCTTGGAGGCAAGGTGGAGTACCGAAACGGTGAACTGCAATACATCTGCCGGGCTGCCAAAAAAGTAAGCATTGATGTCATGAAAAAGAATGCCATTGAGGCCGGTGTTTTTGATGAGAATGATGTTGTAAAACATGTCCGACCGGTTCCGGGCATCCCGCAGGATGCCCCGGTGGATTCCGACATTACAGACGTTACGGCGGAGGTTTTGAAGTATGCCGAGGAACATGGACTCATTCAGTCCGCGGACGCGAGTTTGCCGGTGGAGAATGTACCGGCTGATTCGGAAATCATCCGTCTCCGGAAGGGCATAGATAAAAAGGATCTCGCAAAAGTAAAGGAGATTCTCAAGCGTCATGAGGGCACGGAGAAAATTTCACTTGAATTGTATCTTGATGAGGATTGGAAAAAAGTTCCGCTTCCCTTTGGTGTTACGCTCGACAAAAATTTACGGAGCGAACTTCTTACCTATCTCCAGGAATAACCCCCCGTGTGCGCTTTAGCGGAGCCATACCTCCTCTTCACCGCAGAGATTTACGATTTTTGACGGCGAGGTTTTTGGTATCACTCCAACATCCAGAATAAGATCTGGTTGGATTTTTTCATTCGCGAAGATCGCTTCAACCTCTTTTGCGCTGTAAGCGGGGTCACCACCGGTAATATTCGCCGATGTGGTTGTTATCGGATTTCCAAATTGTTTCACTATTTCCACCGAAAGCCCGTGCTTTGGAATTCGCACACCAATGGTCCTTTCAAAACTTTGATAATCACAACGGTCGCTTTTTGGAACAATAACCGTATAGGGACCGGGAAGGTATTTGTAAACAAACTCCATTTGCTCCTGCGTGACGCGGGCGACGTGTACGAGATCGTCCAGACCGGAAATAAGAACACTGAACGGCTTCTGGATTGAGGTTTTTTTGATATGCGCAACCTTCTGAACGGCCTCTTTATTGAAAACATCTGCCGCCAAACCGAAGCAGGTGTCGGTCGGATGAGCAACCACTCCCCCTTCCTTTAAAATTCTTACAGCCTCTTTGATGCCTTCAGCATCGGCTTTCATGATTTTCATTGTTGTGGAGAAAAAATGTGTAAATCCTCTTTCCTTGCAATCTCTCTTCCTCTGAACATAGAATACCTATGTATTCTTTGATTGCGGGGTTTTAAATCTTGGTGACTTTTTTACAGCACAGTTTTACCATCTTTTATTTCCTCTGTAATCAAAAAATGTATCCTCTAACAACTTTTTATTATGAAGGTCGCGATTAACGGATTCGGGCGTATCGGCAGACTCGCTTTACGTATAGCGTTGGGCCGGCCGGATATCACTGTCGTTGCTGTCAACGACCCATCACCGGCGGAAACACTTGCACATCTTTTTACATATGATTCCAGTTACGGAATATATGAACAAAAAGCTATCGCGAAAAAAAATGCACTGGTCATAGGTTCCAAAGAAATTCAGACATTTTCGGACAGAGAGCCTCTGAATCTTCCGTGGGGCAAGCTTGATGCCGATGTTGTTATTGACTGTACCGGCGCATTTGTGACGCGTGAGGGGGCCGGTAAGCATATTAAGGCCGGCGCGAAACGGGTGATCATTTCCGCTCCCGCCAAGGATGAAATTGATGGCACGTTTGTCATGGGAGTGAACAACAAAAATTTTGACCCGAAAAAGGACTTTATCGTTTCCAACGCTTCCTGCACCACCAACTGTCTCGCCCCCGTGGCCAAGGTATTGAACGATTCTTTCGGCATCGAGTCCGGACTTATGACCACGATCCATGCTTATACCAATGATCAGGTGATTCTGGATGCTTCACACAAAGATCTCCGCCGCGCGCGAAGCGCCGCGCTCAGCCTGATACCGACAACCACCGGCGCTGCGAAAGCGGTGGGGCTTGTTATCCCGGAACTTAAGGGCAAACTTAACGGGTTTGCCATCCGCGTGCCAACCCCGACAGTCTCTATTGTTGACCTGACCTGCGTCATGAAGAAAAAAGTGCAGGTTGAAACCGTGAATGCGGCGTTCAAAGACGCCTCACAAAAGTCATTGAAGGGCTTCCTTGGATATACGGAAGAGCCTCTTGTTTCCGTTGATTTCAAGCAGTCTCATTACTCGGCGATTGTCGATGGTCTTTCGACATTCGTTATCAACGATAACCTCTGCAAGGTTCTCGCATGGTACGACAACGAGTGGGGCTATACGGAACGAATGATCGATCTCTGTGAGCACATCGGTAAAGAGTGCAAGTACTAACATATCGTCTCAAAAATCTCTTTCCCCTTCTCCCATGAAACGTTTTTTTTCACCTTCCAAGGTGGTGATCGTTGGTGCCGGCATGGTGGGCGCGAGCTCCGCCTATGCGTGTATGATCAAGGGAGTGTGCAAGGAGCTTGTTCTGATTGATGTGAATGAGGAACGTGAACAGGGAGAGGTTATGGATCTTGTTCACGGATCCCAGTTTGTGGAAACGCTCCATGTCCACGGTGGTGATTACCGTGACTGCAAACATGCTGACCTGATTGTTATCACGGCAGGAGCTTCTCAGAAGCCCGGGGAAACACGCCTGGGTCTCGCGTCGAAAAATGCGGGTATTCTCACATCGATCTTACGAAAGATCTCCCCCTTCCTTGCAAAAGAAACGATCATTTTAATCGTATCGAATCCTGTGGATGTACTCACTTCTGTCGCGAGGCGTTTTTTAAAACGCCATCCGCAGGAAAGGATTATAGGATCCGGTACAAGTCTGGATACCTCAAGGCTTCGACACTATTTAGGAGAACATTTTCACGTAAATCCGCGCTCTGTTCACGCATATATTGTTGGTGAACATGGCGACAGCGAACTTTGCGTGTGGAGCAGTGCCAACATAGCGAGCGTGCCTCTTTCCAAATTTCGCGGATACAATAAGAAAAAAATGGAAAGGATTTTTGAGCAAACAAAGAATGCCGCTTATGAGATCATCAAGAAAAAAGGGGCAACCCATTTCGCCATCGGTCTTGTGGTGGCGGAACTTGCGGAGATTGTCCTCAAAGATCAGCACACCGTAATCCCCCTCTCCGTCTGCCCGCACGGGCTCTATGGCATTGATCACGTGTGCTTAGGCTTCCCGGCGAAGCTGGGAAGGGGTGGAATTGAGAGCATTATTCCGCTTAAGCTGAATGCTTCAGAAGTAAAGAGACTTCGAGCATCCGCAAAAACCCTGAAGGTTATGCTTCGGAAGGTTGCCGCGTGCTAACGGATTTCCGTTAGACAGCCTCTCCTGCAACGGAGTCTTGAACTTCGGTGTTTTCCACGAGATCCGCCTCAACAATGAGACGTTTTATGGTTGTTCCCACCGGTGTGCAGGTCATGAGCGTCAGCATTTTTTTGTCCTGCGGTTGTTTTAAGACGTTTACCTCCGTTGGTCGAACCTCGTACTTTTTTACCACCTTGTAGGTAAATTCCTTACCTCCAAAGTGTACAATAATCGTTTTTCCAAGTTCGATCTTCGGAAGAAGAGCGAATACCGATTTATATTTTCCGGAATCCCAGGGGTAGTACGAAGAGTGACCGGTAATGAAAACATTACCTATTTCCCCGGGGTACGCCGTGTACGGATAGTGCACAACACCCTTTCGAAGATCATCCTGAATCCTGCCTTCGAAGGCAATCCATTCCTGTTTATCGAGCATCTCTTCCGGCGTTTCCACAACCGGAATATTTCCATCAAAAACTCCGGGAATTTCTATTCGGAAATCCGGTGGAACAACGGAAAGACCAACGCCAATTCCCTGAACTGAATCCATTCCGGCCTTTGCCTTAACGGCAATATACGGAAGACTTTCATTTGAGATTTTTTCTTCTATAAGCGCACCTTCGCCACGGACCATGGCGGTAAACCATGTGGTGGCTATTTTGCTGTAGGCCTGATAATTGAAGATTGCGAAGAGTGCCACGAAGGATATGACAAACGTGCTCGCGAAGCGCAGCGCTCCGGAAAAACGGTTAAACCATCTTTCCTGCGCTATCTCTTCCAGCATCTCTTCCACTGTCCAGGCGTGCCTTTCGGCACGCAGTACGAGTCCGATTGGATTATCGGTTTGAAAGAGCCTTGCGGCCTCAACCTGATTTTTGATATAGAGATCCATCATGTGATACACGGTCTTAGTATTATAGCACGAATTACTGTTTCCTTTAAGCCTTGTCTTGGGGTTGAGATAGTGAGTGAGGAATATATCCTTTTTTGCCTGTTTTGTCAAGCTTCTTCCTGTTTAAAATTGCTCCCGAACCAGTAGAATACCACCTGCGCATTTGTTGAATCCTATGAGTCAGAAAAAAACCGGCACCGGCCCAAAATCCATGTATCGTTTTGACGTGCTTTCGAGGCTTGCGCTCATGGCTACGGACTATATTGCGCTTCTCTTTGCCTTCGCCCTTTCCTATTTTATACGGGTACAATGGATCTTTTCCACCGATTTTCCCTTTTGGCCGTATTTCCGGATTGCCCTGATTGTCTCTCTTATCTGGGTTGGATTCTTTGTTATTTTCCGGCTCTATGCCATCAACAGGCGCACCGATACACGGGAACACACCTTTCGTCTTTTTCTTGTAAATCTTCTTGGAACCGGCACCTTTCTCCTTTTCTTTTTCATGTTCCGTAAACTCATCTTCTCACGATTGATTCTTGTTTATTGTTTTCTCATATCCACACTTCTTCTCCTTATTACCCACTACGTTTCGGAAAAGCTGCGCAGCTTCTATTCCAAGAAAAGTATCGGCATTTCGCGCGTTCTCATCATCGGAACCAACAGGTCTGCGGAAAAACTTCTCTCGACACTCCGAACACTGTCTTCCAAACACCGTCCTGTTGCCATTCTGGATGGATACGGGAGCGGAAAAAAGGAGGTTGCCGGAGTTCCCGTTCTTGGGAAACTGAATATTCTGGAAAGTACTGTGGACACGTATCATATCGATGAAATCATACAGGTTGATAATATTGAGCAGGCTCTCAATATCATTACTTTCTGCCAGCAAAGGGGCATAAAGTACGCCATGCTCCCCTCTCTTCTCGGAGTTTTTCATGATCAGATAGGGGTTGAGAATATGGAGTTTCAGCCAATTGTCCGCCTTAAAGACCGAAAGCCATTTCTGCTTGAAAGAATTTTCGGAAGAAACTAACTTTTAACAATGAATCTTGAAGAGATAGGCAAAAACATTGCCGAATGCGAAAAGTGCCCCCTGCATACGGGCATTACACACCATGTGCCGGGTGAAGGATCGGACCGGGCAAGAGTCTTTTTTATCGGGGAAGGGCCCGGCGAGGAGGAGGATAAGCAGGGACGACCTTTTGTGGGCAGAAGCGGAAAATTTTTACGTGAGATGATAGCTCTCATCGGCCTTACGCCCGAGCAGTATTTTATCGGGAATGTGGTCAAGTGCCGTCCGCCGAATAACCGCGACCCGCGGCCGGAAGAGATTGAGGCCTGCTTCCCCTGGCTTAATCTTCAGCTGGAAACTATCAAACCACAGGTGATTGCAACCCTTGGAAGACATTCCATGGGCAAATTTCTTTCGGAACTTACCATTTCCAAATGCCATGGGCGAATTTACCGACGTAAAGACGGAGTTTTTATTATGCCCCTGTATCATCCGGCGGTCGCGCTCTACTCTCCGACGCAACGAAAAATTCTCATGGATGACATGAAAAGACTCCCTTTTCTTCTTGCATATATTGACCAAAAGACACCCGTGGATACCAGTGTCACCCCATGATTTTTTGCTTGCGCAATACCTCAATAACGCTTAGAATTTGCTGGCTTTAATTTGATTTTATGCCTTTTGCAGTAGTTTTAACCGGTGGAAAACAGTACAAAGTTTCTGTTGGAGACACCATTGAAGTTGAAAAAATGGAGGTAGAAGAGGGCAAGGAGATTTCTCTTCCTCGTGTTCTTTTGCGCAGCCAGGATGACAAGACCGCTGAGCTTGGAAAACCGTTTCTCTCAACACCCGTAAAAGCGAAAGTGGTGAAGCATGGAAGGGGTGACAAGGTCAGAATTTTCAAGATGACCCCAAAGGAGAACTACCGAAGAACCAAGGGGCACAGACAGATGCATACCGTTTTGCAGATTACCAAGATTTAGTCATCTGCTTCTTCGCACTGCTTTACGTATTCTTTGTTTCTTCAGGATCTTCCGGCGCAGGTGTTTTTTTGCTGATGTATGGTCAAATTTCTCGCCACTCTCCTTTCACTCTTTCAGCTACAGGCGCCGGTAACCGCTCCTCCGTACGCGTCTTTTAGTGAAGCATCCCTCCTTTCGGTACACGTTCCATCGGAGAAAAATCAGGAAAATATTGCGCCCATTGTGAGAGCAAAGGCGGCTTTGGTGTTGGATATGGATCTGCATGAAATTCTGTATGCTAAAGATATTGATGATCGGCTGCCGATAGCCAGCCTTACCAAACTTATGACAGCACTTGTGATCACCGACGAACTTCTGCCTGACGCTACCGTTACGGTCACGTCGGAAGCTTTTACTTACAACCAGAAGGGATCGGTAACCGTAGGACTCAAGACGGGTGATACGTTTGGTGCGATCAGCCTGCTTCATGCCTCGCTCATTCGCTCCGCGAATGACGCCACGGCGGCACTCGCCGTGGCCAATGCCGGATCCCTTGATGCCTTCGTGGAAAAGATGAATGCCCGCGCGCAGTCGCTGGGCCTTAAGGACACTCATTTTGCCAACCCTGTCGGCTTTGACCATCCTGATAATTATTCGACGGCTTATGAACTTGCCGTTGTTGCAAAACAGGCTTTCCGACGACCGATTATCCGGGAGATTATGATGAAGGATTCATTCTCTCTCTTTAATGTGAATGGAAAATCGTATGGAACGTTTTCCAATACAAATGATCTCCTTGATAGCTATCTTTCCATCCTCGGGGGAAAAACGGGAACAACGCCCGAGGCCGGACAGTGCCTCTTTTTTGTCGTAGAGACCCCGGATGAACATGAGGTTTTGGTTATTCTCCTGAATTCGCCCCAGCGATACCAGGAAGCCAAAGCCGTTACCGACTGGGTCTTTCGAACCTACCGCTGGGCGGATATACCATAGCCACACTATCGCATGTCGGAATTACAGCTCAGGGTTGGGCGAAGGGGTGAAGAGATGGTGGTAAAGCACCTGAAAGCCAAAGGTATGACCATCCTCCACCAGAATTACCGTTGCCGCTTCGGAGAAGCGGATATTGTTGCGAAGGATAATGACACCATAGTGTTCATTGAAGTAAAAACCCGACGGTCCAAAACTTTTGGCGAGCCGGAGGAATCCGTTGATGTCCGCAAGCAGAAGAAACTCATACGAACCGCTGAACACTACCTCACACACCATAATGTCGTCGACACTCCGTACCGCATCGATACCGCTTTTATCGTCATCGATCCTCGCGGCAATGCCGAGCTTGAATACAACGAAAATGCTCTTGAGGATCTTGGTGAAGAGGATGCATAATCACCACATGACTGCACGAAAATCTCTCGCTATCGTTGCCATTGTACTTTTGCTGGGATCAGCCTCTTTTTTCCTGGTGCTTTTCCGGCTCAATCCTTACAGCGCCCCACTCCTGTCACTCCCCCTTTTTTATGTGAGCTCTTTCTTCATGCTGAGCAGTCTTGCAACGCTTGTTGGTTTTGCCGGCAGGTGGATTACGCGCCGAAAGGATGAAGAGTTTTATAACCCGCTCAATGTCTCTTTGAGACAAGGATTTCTGCTTTCGCTCTGCGTTATCGGACTTCTCCTCTTCCAGGCTATCCGTACGCTTTCGTATTTTGATGTCATCCTTCTGGTTGCCATTATTGTGCTCATTGAGGTGTACTTCATGGCGAGGGAAAAAGCATAAGTTTCCCTTGTAGATGGCACCCAAGTCCGCTTAAATGGTGCTGATTTGACACTTTTTTTTCGAACATTGAAAGATACACTTCTCAATCTCAAAAACGAAGCGATTAAGGCTCTTCAGGCGGCTGCTACCGATTCGGCGCTTGAAACCTTCAAAAATGACTACCTTGGACGCAAGGGAAAACTCACTCTGATTCTCCGACAGATCGGCGGACTCCCGCTCGATGAAAAACGCGAAGTCGGCACTCTTGCCAATGTCATGAAAGAAGAGCTTGAAAAGCTCTTCGTGGAGAGGGTGCGCACGATCCATTCTCAGGTAGACAGTGAGCTCGCATCCAAGGAATGGATGGATCTTACCGTCCCGGGAGAAAAACACCCGAGGGGTGTTTTGCATCCGCTTACTCAGCTTACATATCTCATTGAGGATGTTTTTACGTCTATGGGTTTTGAGGTGGCGGACGGACCGGAAGTTGAGGATGATTACCATAATTTCACAGCACTCAATATCCCCAAGGATCATCCGGCACGAGATATGCAGGACACTCTCTGGCTCGCCAATATCCCGAAGCTTCTTCGCACCCATACATCGCCGGTTCAGATTCGCTACATGGAAAGCCATAAACCGCCGATACGGATTATCTGTCCGGGAAGGGTTTTCAGAAAGGACGAACTGGATGCCACTCATTCGCCGAATTTTCAGCAGTTTGAAGGACTGGTTGTGGACAAGGATATCAGCCTTGCGGACTTAAAAGGGGTTCTCACCGTTGCGTTCAGAAAGATCATCAGCCCTGACTTAAATCTTCGTTTCCGTTCTTCATTCTTTCCATTTGTGGAACCCGGAATGGAGGTGGATGTAACGTGGAAGGGCGGATGGCTTGAGATGCTTGGTTGCGGAATGGTACATCCCAATGTACTCCGCGCGGCCGGGTATGATCCGGATGAAGTGAAGGGGTTTGCTTTTGGATGCGGAATAGAACGAATTGCCATGATTAAACATCAGATTGATGATATCCGGTTGTTTTACGAGAATGATCCGAGATTTTTAAGGCAATTTGGATAGATACAGGGCCACTGAATCAGAGTCCTTCGGACACGATTCAGGACAAGCACTGAATCAGAGTCCTTCGGACACGATTCAGGACAAGCACTGAATCAGAGTCCTTTGGACACGATTCAGGGCGGCCACTGAATCAGAAACCTTCGGTTACGATTCAGGGCACGGAAAGTTTTTAATTTGTAACCGGTAATACGGCAATGATCGTTCATAGAGCTTATCGCGAAACTTCTTGGGGATCCGAATCAGAAGTTCCTGAAGACTATCCGCCCTCTTGTTGAGAAGGTGAATGTGTTTGAGCGTGATTATCAGAATCTTACTGAGGAGGCGCTTAAAGCGAAAACTCATGAGTTTAAAGAGCGTTTAAAGAAGGGTGAAACGACTGACGACCTGCTTCCCGAGGCTTTTGCCGTGGTCAAAAATGCCTGCCGAAGACTGAAGGGGTCAAAGCACATGGTGCGCGGACATGAAACCACGTGGGAGATGATTCCTTATGATGTTCAGGTTCTCGGTGGCATTGCGCTCCATAAAGGCATGGTTACCGAGATGAAAACCGGTGAAGGTAAAACGCTTGTATGTACCATGCCGGTGTATCTTAATGCGCTTCTTGGACGCGGTGTGCATATAGTCACCGTGAATGATTACCTCGCGCAGCGAGATGCGGAATGGATGGGTCACCTGTATTCATATCTTGGACTTACGGTCGGGGTGGTTATCCATGGAAAAAATCAGGAGGAAAAACGGGCTGCGTATCTTGCCGATATTACCTACGGCACCAACAGTGAGTTTGGCTTTGATTATCTCCGTGGCAACATGGCAACACACGTGGATGAGGTGGTACAGAGAGATTTGTACTATGCGATTGTCGACGAAGTTGACTCCATTCTTATTGATGAAGCGCGAACTCCGCTCATTATTTCCGCTCCCGCGGAAGAATCCACAGCAAAGTATGTGAAGTATGCCCGCTTGATTCCTCAGCTTAAAAATGAGCTTCACTATAAAATTGATGAGAAGGCTAAAACCGCTATTCTCACGGAGGAAGGTATCCGAAAGATGGAAAATCTCCTGGGGATGGGAAATATTTACACTGAGGCCGGATTTACGGAAGTTCATCATATTGAACAGGCTCTCAAGGCTCACACGCTTTTTGATAAGGACGTCGATTACATGGTAAAAGACGGTGAAGTGATCATTATTGATGAGTTTACGGGACGAATCATGCCCGGCCGCAGATACTCTGAAGGGCTCCATCAGGCCATAGAAGCAAAGGAGGGTGTTGAAGTGCGCCGCGAGAGTAAAACACTCGCGTCTGTTTCTCTCCAGAACTACTTCAGAATATACGAAAAACTTTCGGGCATGACGGGTACCGCCATGACCGAAGCTGAGGAGTTTGAAAAGATCTACCGACTTCCGTGCGTGGAGATACCCACGCATCTTCCGATTGTCCGAGATGACATGCCGGATCTTGTATACAAGAATCTCAACGCAAAATTTGCGGCTATTGTGAAACAGGTGAAGGAACTGAGCACCAAGGGACAGCCTGTGCTGGTTGGAACCATTTCTGTGGAAAATTCAGAAATTCTTTCTCAGCTTTTCACGCGCGCCGGAATAAAACATAACGTACTCAATGCCAAGCATCATGAAAGAGAGGCTGAGATCGTGAAAGATGCCGGACAGAAAGGCGCGGTTACCCTCGCCACCAACATGGCCGGCCGCGGAACGGATATTAAGCTGGGAGCGGGTGTTAAAGAGCTTGGCGGGCTCTTTGTCCTCGGTTCGGAGCGCCATGAGGCACGCAGAATCGATAACCAGTTACGCGGACGTTCCGGACGCCAGGGTGACTCGGGCGCAAGCCAGTTTTACATTGCCATGACCGATGAGCTTATGCGGCTTTTCGGCGGCGACCGAATGCAAAAAATGATGGAAGTTCTCAAGGTGCCCGATGATATGCCGATCGAAAATCCGATCATTTCCCATACGATCGAATCGGCGCAGAAGCGCGTTGAGGGGAGAAACTTCGACATACGAAAACACCTCGTCGAATACGACGACGTGATGAATAAGCATCGCGAAATCATCTACCGACGACGAAGAAGTACTCTTGTGAATAAAAATATTTCTGAGGAGATCAGGAATATTATTCAGCAGGAAATAACTCAGGTTGTACTGAATTATCTTCAGACGGATAAGAGGGCTGACTGGGAAGTTAAGACGCTTGTGGAACATTTCCGAAATATGACAGGAATGGAGGATGCGGATCTTGAACACAAGATTCTGGAACACCAGAACCGCGAAGCGGTGACACATTTTCTCCAGGGCCTTGCCCTGGCTCTCTACGATGAAAAACGTGTTTCTCTGGATAACGATAAGCTCTTCTCCGCTATCGAGCAAAGCGTGTACCTGCGCGCGATTGATGGCATGTGGATGGATCATATTGATGAAATGTCCAAACTTCGTGAGGCTGTGGCACTGCGCGGCTACGGGCAGAGAGATCCGCTGATTGAATATAAGACGGAGGCATATGAATCCTTCCAGCTGCTTCTGAAAAACATACAGACCAGCGCTGTTATCACACTCCTTCGCATGGATGTATCACTCATTGTTAAAAGGGCTCCGGTTGCACCCGTCGGTGAAACCAAGACAAACGAGGACGAGGTTACTGATATAGAAACCGGTGACCGCGAGCTTCTTCCCACAACGAAGCCAACCGTTATCCGGTTGGAGTCCGGTAGCACCAAACAAACGATAGGATCCACCATGTCCTCAGAACGTACCGGACGGAATGACCCCTGCCCCTGCGGATCCGGAAAGAAGTATAAAAAATGTTGCGGCGTCTGATGCTTCGTTGGTTCATGCTGTTTCTTAAGGAAAATCTCTTTGACTTTTCCTTTTCTTTCTTTATGATGGAGCACCTTTTTTAGTTATGATTCAGCCAAATTTACCAGAAGCACCCGAGAGTACACCTATTAGCGGTATCACTATCGGTTATCGCATAACCGATAATTGTGCGCAACGCATTGAATCTTGCCTCCTGCAAACAGACCCTTCCCTGAAAGGAAAAGATCTTTTTTCCGAGAACGCTGAAAATATTATTCGGAATGCTCCTTCGGCATACAAAATCGTTTGGCAATGGTTGCGAACTAAATACGCCCCCCTCCCCAAGGATAATCCTGAAGAGGCGGCAAGATGTTTTTTTCTTCAGAGTGACCACACGTTTCTGGATCTTGACCATGACAGAATCGAAGAACTTTTATCATGCATCCTTTCCCAAATTTCCGAAGTATCACCTAAAAGATCTTTCCGTTCAACAGTTCTTGATATCACTACGCGGCTTATTAAAAACAATATTGATGTGCTTGAGGTTCAGGATCCGCAGAGATTTATCGCTGCCCTCCGAAATATTATTGCAACTGAACCTTCTCCTATGAACACGGAAGTCATCGCCGAAATTCTTTTGAACCACTCCGATGGCCTCGCTCAACTCGCCCCGGAGGAAGCGGAACGGCTTATTTCATATCTCGAGTCGCGCATTGTTCCCGCATCATCTCCCGAGGAGAATCAGGCCGATGTTCCGGATGAATTTGAGAAGATCAGAAAAACGCTCACGGTTCTCGTTTTTACGATTGGCGTGGAGACCCGTAAGATTATTCTGGAAACACTCAGGACTGTTCTCCCTGATTGCATTAAAAACACTCAAAAAGACACCCAAAAAGGGTAGCCGGCTCGGACTATCCAAACCTTTTCTGCCACCAAACGAGAATCGGTGAGGCAATGAATACCGAGGAATATGTTCCTACGGTTATTCCCACGGTGAGGGCGAACACGAACCAGAAAATGCTGGGGGAACCAAAAATCATGAGTGACACAAGCACAATCGCGGTCGTCAATGATGTGTTGATCGAACGCGCCATAGTTTCGTGAATACTCTTTTCCGCGATCATTTCGAGCGTCTGATCGTGAGTTTTGTTGATGAGGTTTTCTCTTACACGGTCGAAAACAACGATGGTGTCATGCACGGAAAAACCCATGATAGTAAGGAGCGCGGTGATAAAAAGCGCGTCCACTTCGACACCAAGAAATTTTCCAAGTATCGCAAATACTCCAACGGTAATAATGATATCGTGAACCAGCGCGATAATCGCGCTTACCCCAAGCTTCCAGGATTTGATCCCCTTGGACACTTTGCGGAATGCGAAAGCGATGTAAAGAACGATGGCCATCGATGCGAACCCGATGGCTGTAAAAGCCCTTGTTTTAAAGGTTTTTGCGAATACCGGCGATACACTCCTGTTTTGAATCACCTCCATTGAGCCATAGGTGGAGCGAAGGTGCTTCAGTACGGCCTCGGAATCATCTTCGGACATTCTTTTTGCGCGGATCATAATGGTTCCGGCTGATGTTGTTTTAGCGTCCATATTGCCAATTTGGACCTCTTTGAAACTTTGGAGATCCGTCATGAGAACACTCGGTTCAACCTGATTTTGAAACTTGATTTCCAGCAAACTTCCTTCCACAAAGTCGGAAGAAAGATTCAGCCCAAAGATCGCGATGGAAACAATGCTCGCGAGAATAAGGACACCGGAGATCCCAAACCATAATCCGGATTTTTTTACGATGTTGAATTTCATAGCACGAAATGTTTAGCGGGTATTGCAGGCACGAATGTACCTTTTTTTGTCACCTGATACAAGACTGTTCCAAAGCTCGACCCCTCTTGTCAGAATGACGGTTCCTGTTTCGAGACTTTTACGGATACGAAACGCAACCGCCATACGAAGTGCCTTGTCGATATCCTTTTCCGCCATGTGCCTGATGGCCGAAAGATCACCTTTCAACCCCCCGTTTTCGCTTCTTTCCGGCTCGATAACGTCCGCGATATAAATAATCTGTGCGATCGGCCCCATTTTTGCATTGCCCATGGAGTGAAAACGAATGGCTTCGAGAACCTCCTTGTCTTGAATCCCGTATTCTGCTTTCGCCAGTATTGGTCCGGCAAGCGTATGCCAAATACCCGGACACATTTTTTCATCTTTGCGAAGAACCACCCTATGTTTTTTCAGTAGACGCATAAGCTCACTACTGCTTCGTTCGCGGGCAACATCATGAAGAATTCCGGCGAGATACGCTTTTTTTGCGTTCAGCGCGTGCACTTTAGCAAGACGTTCCGCCGTCTTGGCAACGCGAAGACAGTGACCGAACCGTTTTTCAGAAAGCTCTTTTTTGAGTCGTTTTTCGATGATTTCTTGTTTCATTGGCGCGTGAAAGACAGAAGATCATTTACAGAAAACACCATGTTTCGCCATGATCTAGATGTCGAGATTCTTTACCTTCTTTGCGTGGGTTTGGATGAATTTTTTTCGCGGCACAACATCGGACCCCATGAGCACATCGAAGGTTTTATCCGCAGCCTCTGCGTTCTCAACGGTTACTTTGAGAATAGTGCGCTTGGAAGGATCCATAGTGGTCTCCCACAGCTGCTGAGGATTCATTTCTCCCAAACCTTTGTAGCGCTGAATGTTTTTCGGATCTATTCCGTGTTCTTTCTGAATCTCCGTCTTTTCTTCGTCAGTCATCACATACCAGGCCTTCTTCCCCTTGGAGAGTTTGAAAAGTGGCGGCTGGGCGATATACACATATCCATTCTCAATAATCTCCTTAAAATGCCTGTAGAGGAGTGTCAGGAGCAGCGTTCTGATATGCTCGCCATCAACGTCGGCATCGGTCATGATAATAATCTTGTGATATCGAAGCCTTTCCTGGTTGAAGGTTTCACCAATTCCCGTTCCGAGCGCCAGGATAAGCGCTTTTACCTCGTTATTGCCGAGCATTCTGTCGAGACGTGTCTGCTCTACGTTGAGAATCTTTCCGCGGAGCGGAAGTACCGCCTGATGCTCACGGTCGCGACCCTGCTTTGCCGAACCACCGGCGGAATCTCCCTCAACGATGAAAATTTCAGATTCTTCCGGACGTTTGCTGGAACAGTCGGCCAGTTTTCCGGGAAGCGTGAGTCCTTCGAGCGCACCTTTTCGTACCACAGAATCTCTTGCCGCCTTCGCTGCCATTCTTGCACGAGCGGTAAGCGCGCACTTATTAATGATCATTTTGCCGTCCGATGGATGCTCCTCCAGGTACTCTGCCAATGCGTCATTGAAAGCTGATTCCACTGCCGTTCTCATTTCGGCGTTACCAAGCTTTGCTTTAGTCTGACCTTCGAACTGCGGATTCGCGAGTTTTACTGAAACGATGGCCACAAGCCCTTCGCGAACGTCGTCTGATGTGAGATTTGATTCTTTTTCTTTGAGGAGATTGTTTTTTCTGGCGTAGTTATTGAGTGTTCGCGTGAGAGCGGAGCGGAACCCGGTAAGGTGCATTCCTCCTTCGGGAGTAAAAATGTTATTTGCGAACGAGTAGATGGTTTCCTGATAACCAACGTTGTACTGTACGGAAATCTCCACCATCCCTTCGGGAGTTTGCTTGTCACAGTAAATAACTCCCCCAAGCACCTCCTTTCCTTCGTTTAGATGACTTACGTACGACTTGATTCCTCCCTCAAAATAGAAAGCCACTCTTTTTTCGACATCCCTTCTTTTGTCTTCCAGATACATCATGATCCCTTTTGTGAGATACGCCTGTTGGCGGATCCTTGTTTTGACGGTCGGATAGTCAAATTCAACCGTATCAAAAATCTCCGGGTCCGGATAAAATGTTATAAGCGTCCCCCGTTTGTCCGTTTTTCCGACCACCTTCAGGTCTGCCTGCGGAATACCTTTTTTGTATGTCTGTTCATGGATTTTGCCATCCCGGAACACCTGAACAATGAATTTTTCGGACAATGCATTCACTACCGAAGCTCCCACTCCGTGAAGACCTCCTGAAACCTTATATCCGCTATCGTCTCCTCCGAACTTGCCACCGGCATGAAGGATGGTAAGGACCGTTTCAACACCGGATTTTCCGGTCTTTTCGTGCTTCTCCACCGGTATTCCGCGACCATCATCTTCGACCGTGACTGATCCGTCTTCATTGATGGTCGTCCAGATATTCTTGCAGTGCCCTGCCATCGCTTCGTCGATGGAGTTATCAACAATCTCCCAAATGCAATGATGCAGACCGGCTGCGCTGGTGGTTCCAATGTACATTCCGGGTCTTTTGCGAACCGCTTCCAGCCCCTCAAGCACTTGAATTTTCGAGGCATCATAGTTATTGGATTTGTTTGGCATGGTGTCTTTGTATGATAGAAAAATTATCGTGGTTTTCCCGTTTGATAAACCTTGGGGATTCTAATCAAAAAACCCTTTGAAAGCAATGGTTTTTAGGCGTTTTCTCGGTATTTTTCGGGAATTATTCGGATATACGGATACGTCGTATTTTTCCTTCGTTCGTGAGGATGAAAATACTCTTTCCGTACTCTTCGGGTTCGATTGCCGATATGGAAATATTTTCCGGAATTTCAAGAAGTATTTGTGTCGCCAGGGAATGAACATCAAGCTTTACAAGCTTCAGGGTGAGCGCCTCTTTCTGATCACCGGAGAGACTTTCGGCATCCAACCCAACACTGGCAAAAGTCTGCTGCAACTCGCTGTTTAATTCCTGGAATGTGACAAAAATTATTTCATTGTCGTTACGCCAAAACGCGAGAGCAAGCGATGTTTGCACGGGCAGCGTTACCAGTTTTTTTTCTGCATTTGCTTCGTACAGAAGCAAAATCGGGAGCTCCTGAATTTCGGATTCGATGAGCGCCATCGTGTGAGACGGGTTCCATGCAATACCTCGCACTTCCCCTTTTTTAAGAATCTCCTTTCTTTTTTTTGCGATATCCACCGTATACACCGTCTCGTTATCGCGGATAAGAACGTTGTCTTTTCCCGGAAATACCTGCGGATTTATGAGAGTGACAAACTGCGTGAGGAGTTCCGGCTCCGCGCCCTCCTTCCAAAGATACATTTTTGCATTGTCGCCATCTTTTTGGATGTATACAGCATCCTTCCCCATCCCCCACCCGGCCGTCAGTGCTTCCATTTTTCTTTCTTCCCTTTCCCCTTCTTTCATTTCACGGATCATGAGATTTTTGAGGATCACCAGTCTGTCACCGTCGATGTTCTGAATAACGCTTTTCGCTTTCGCCCATTCGGCGGGAATCCCTTCAAAATCGAGAGCAAGCGCCATTTCATTTTCCGCAATGAGATTATCCGGAAGCTTCTTTGCTTCCATCTCCTCTTCTGCAATGTAAGGAATAAATTCAAGGACCGGTGAAAGATCCAGCGTTTTCCAACGCCTGATTTCTATTTCCTTCTCCAGCGGGAAATAGCCCGCTTTCTCGATGCTCACGATATATTTTCGGGCGTTCAATTTTATTTCACAGAGATTCTGCTCACACTGCTTTTGGATCTTACCGACTTTGACGGTATACGGAGGCGCGAGCGTCACCTTAAGGGATCCGGTGTTTAAAATCATCATCCACGCGATAACCGCCGCGATGAGAATTATCGTTCCACCAAATGCGATCGCTACTTTCTTTTTCTGATCCATAATAGTCCTAAATATCTTTTTCATTGTAACTCAAATATACGTGTATTGTAAAAAATCTGCCATGCGAACTAAAGCGAGCGCTTGCACGGTTTACAGCCGCTGTGTAAGATGGTTTCGATTTATTTCTTAGACTTGTCTTCCATGCAAACTTTCATGCTTTTGCTTCTTTTGGTCGCCGCTATCTCCTTCTATGTTATTTTTCTGTATAACTCCGTTATTACTCTCAAGAACCGAACGCAGGAAGCGTGGTCGGATATTGATGTTCAGTTAAAACGCCGCTATGACCTTATCCCCAATCTTGTTGAGTCGGTAAAGGGGTATGCGAAACATGAGGACAGCGTTTTTCAGAAGGTTACCGAGGCGCGAGCCAAGGCTATGTCGGCTCAGGGCGCGGCTGAGCACGCGCAGGCGGAAAATGTCCTTAAGGATACTTTAAAATCACTCTTTGCCGTTGCGGAGGCGTATCCGGAGCTCAAGGCCAATACGAACTTTCTTAAACTTCAGGAGGAATTGAGCGATACGGAAAATAAGGTTGAGGGCGCCAGGAGATTTTATAACGGCAATGTTCGCGACTTTAACACCAAGATCCAGTCATTCCCGAACAACTTAATTGCCGGCCAGCTTGGATTTACGGCATTTGAGTTTTTTGAGATTCAGGATGCTGCCCAGAAAGATGCTGTAAAGGTGGATTTCTCTCAACCGGTGGCGGCACCAAGCCAGCCTGCAGTAACCCCGGCTCAGCCTGCAACTCCGGCTCAGCCTGTGGCCGCTGCCCCTGCACCGGAACAGAAGCCAGCAGCTCCTGCTCCCACTGAGCAGCCAAAACAGTAAACGAGATAGATTTTTTTCTGGCGATAATGAAACGCTCTCTCAGGCGATTCGCGTTATGGTTTTTACCGATTTGCTTCGGCCTGCTTTCTTTTGCCTGCTCCCAGCATCCAACTCATGCCTATTTCGAGTGGTATATTCCGGCGTTTGACGTTGCGATTGACGTAGCTTCGGATAGTTCATTGGTGGTTACCGAAAAGATCACCGCCGATTTTGATGTTCCGAAACATGGAATTTACCGTGATATTCCCCTCGAATATCAGAATGACATAGGGCTTAATTATAATCTTCGTCTGAAGGTTCTGGACGTTACTGATGAAAACAATACTGGAAGACCCTTCACTGTTTCCCGCGATTCCGGAAATATGCACATCCGGATCGGAGATCCGGATGTTACCGTTACGGGTGTTCAAAAGTATGTTATCCGATATTCCGTGGAGAGAGGCATCCGGTTCTTTGACGATTTTGACGAGCTGTATTGGAATGTCACAGGCGATTTATGGGACGTGCCAATCTCCTCTGCCAGCCTGACCGTCACCTACCCGCAGACCGATCCTGCAAAGATAAACACCCGGTGTTTTACGGGATACAGGTATTCGCGGACGCAGCGATGCGAGCATGAATTGTATGATACTCACGCGATTTTTACGGCAAAAACGCTGGACTCATATTCCGGTCTAACCGCAGTTCTTGGACTCCCGAAGGGGCTTCTTACCCCACCTTCATCCTTACAAACTTTTCTGTGGTATCTTTTTGATAATGCGGGTCTTCTTCTTCCCCTTGTTGTTTTTGCGATTCTCTTTTACCTCTGGTGGACTCGCGGCAGAGATCCGAAAAAATATGAGACTATCGTTGTTGAATTTTCCGCTCCGGATAATCTGACCCCCGCGGAGATGGGAACTTTGATCGATGAGTCGGCGGATATTAAGGATATTTCCGCGGAAATCATCCATCTTGCCGTGACCGGACATCTGATCATTGAAGAGAAGAAAACCAAAAGATGGATTTTCAGCAGCACGGATTTTGTGCTTTCCAAGCGGAAGACCGGTTCGGCAAAGACCCCTCTTTCTCCTCACCAGAAAGAGCTTTTTGATGCGCTTTTTGGCACGAAGGATACCGTGAAGATCAGTGAGCTTAGGAACAAATTTTATAAATCCATTCCGGACATTCAGTCGGCACTCTACAAGGAGGTTGTCGGAAGCAAAAAGTATTTTCCGGCGAATCCGCACAGGATTCGCATGTGGTACTTCGTAACCGGAATCATTGTTCTGGTTGGATCGTTTTTCAGTTTTTCATTTTTTGCCGTTATCGGTCGCCTCGATCTCCTTTTCGGCATCCTGATGGTAGGCCCCATCTTCCTCTTTATGGCTAAGTTTATGCCGAGAAAAACGCTCCTTGGAGCCGAAACCTATAGAAAAGTCCTTGGATTCAAGGATTACATAAGGACGGCTGAAAGGTACCGCGTGAAGTTTCAGGAGGACCAGAATATTTTTGAGCGATTCCTCCCCTACGCCATGATCTTCGGACTTGCGGATAAGTGGGCTTCCGCGTTTAAGGACATCTACAAAGGAAAGCCAAACTGGTACCGAAGTTCACATCCCTTTGACGCTTTTGCGTTCACCCACACCATGCAGGCCTTCGCAAAAAGCGCCAATTCCACCCTTTCTTCCCGTCCTTCTTCGAAGGGCTCGTCTTCGTCTTCGGGATTTTCCGGCGGTTTTTCCGGAGGCGGATTCGGCGGCGGAGGCGGTGGATCCTGGTAAAATTCTGGTTATGGACAATTGTTCGATTCATGGTAGGATTACCGACCGCTCTTTGAAAAAACGTTTTTTGTGATGAGAGAGCCGGGCAAAGAAGCTTTTCTTTATCCGGCACTCTCTCACTGGATGAGAGATTGCTTTTTTTGTTTATGTTGGAGGATCTTTATGATCACGACTTGTGGAATAACTCCTTTCGTTCTCAGGAATGCTGAAGAAACCTCACTCATGGTTCCTTGTCCGGATGGCGTTATCGCCTTGGGCGTCTACACAGATACATGCAAACCGCCCATAGTATATTTTCGCGACAAGAGCTTTGAGGATAACGGCAAGTTTTACTGGAAACTGCCGATGCATCCCTTTTCCGCATGTGTTTTCCAGCAATTCACTTTTCTTTACGCTTTTCCAAATAAATTGGAATTTCGCCAATTCAGCGCTCATTGCCAGAATGAACAGCTGGTCACCGGAAACGGCACTCATAGCCCGGACCAACACATGATTGCCATGTTCATTGAGGGCGTTATAAATGAGATGCATAAGGCAAAATCCGAAACACGCCAGCTTTTAAGGAAACCGGATGCCTGCCTCCAGGAAAAAATTGATACATTGCAGGGACGGCTTTTCTGGCTTTATTTCCTTATCGCTGCGTGCACTATAAGTATTATCGCTCTCGTACTCTATGTTGTGGTGTTATGCAATTAATCTGGTGAGAGTTTTTTAAACCCCGGTATTTCTACCGGGGTTTTTCCTTTTGCAGGGAAAAATACCGGCGCTTCTTGACTTACTCAACGAGTATTGCCGAATCGCTTCCTATTGGTTACAATGCCGGACTTGCTCTTTGAAATTCCGCGTAAAGCGATGGGAGCCCGATGGTAAAAAGCTGTAAAGTTTTTTGCCAGCGCGCTCTCTCGCTCAGACATATGAATGATTTAAAAAAATAAGAAAGTGAGGTGATATTTATGAAGAACAGAAACATTGTGCAGTTTTCGGCCGGAACCGATCATATTGCCCTGAGTACATTGGCAAAATATCGGATCTTCCGCCTTTTCGTTGCTGACGAAGCAACGAAATCGCTTACTATTTTCGCCCGCAGTGTGACGGGAAACTCTTCTCTGGGAGACAACATTATTCTCTCCAGTTTAAATGCTATTCAGTTTGATCAGTGTGGTGTCTACCACTGTAAGCGCCCTGAAAAAACCTGTGTTATTTTTGTTGTGGTGGAACCCTCTCTTGGAAATCCGAAACGTGGTGAGACCTACCACATAAGCGTATCGGAGAAGCAAGGCCGTCCCACAATTAACAAAAGTCAGTTTTTCAAGGAAACAAAGACGGTTAAGGATGCGCTCCTTGGATCTATGCAGCCCGATACTGCCCGAGTGGTACTTGATTACGCCATTCAGAAATTTTTTGACACTACTCCTTCTACTGATTCTGAAAAGCCACCGGAGAAGATAGTGAGTACTGAGGTTCATCCCATTCCTGACTCTAACGATACTCAGACTGAAAAAACGACTGTAGATTTAACTCCGGAATCATCTTCGGTATCGGAATCCGAACAGCAGTCGCCATCCGTAAAACTCACTTCGGAGCAGTATGAAACACAAATCCGGTTGCTGCTTTCTGAGGTGAGTTGCAAAGAGGCTTGTATCACAAATCTTGAAAGGGAACTTGGGAAGCAGAAATCTGAAAATGACACACTCCAGCAGGAGCTCGCTGAAAAACAGGTCAAGATTCAACAGCTTACGAACGATCTTGTTATTGTCCATACTCAGACTTCAGCTATCCCGCCGCTCCAGCTACAGGTGGATACCGCCACCATCAAAAAGGACGAAGCACTTAAAAAACAGCAGAAAGAGTACGAGGATAGGTTACATAATTACCGCAAAATAATTTTCATGCTGGGAATCATGTTTGTTTTTCTGCTTATTCTCTGCTCGGCACTGCTGGGCATCATTGTAAATTCTAACTGAGAGAGAGACTATATAGGCGCACTGTAAGGTGCGCCTATTTTCTGTGCCGCGATTTACATGGAGACGCGATTTACATGGAGACGCGATAAATCGCGTCTCTACAGTCTGTTTTTGCCTTTTTCCTTTTACCTTTGGCCTTTTTTTGCTATGAATAGACCACTTGTTTTTCCGATATGTCATTTCGAATACAACAGATCAACAGTCTTCTGCAGACTGAGGTTGCCGAGGCTCTCCGAACCGAAGTGGATCTTCGGGATTTCGGCATGATAACCGTGACGCGAGTGGATACCGCCATGAATCTGCGCTCGGTGAAGGTGTACGTAAACGCCATACTTCATAATGATCATCTGCTTCCGTATCTTGAGAGACACCGAAATTCCATCCAGAGGATTGTCATGAAACGCATACGCATGAAGCCCGTGCCACTGATACTTTTCCGGCTTGATCCCGCTGTCGCGCATGCGGCGAGAATTGATGAACTCATTGCGGAGGAAAATAAAAGGATGAAAAAATATAAGCAGTAAGGCGGGAATTACTATTCAGTTTTACTTAGAGCTTACGATAATTTTATCGCGGGATGTTTTATGGGTTATGAATCGGTGAAATTCACGATTTGACAAAGATCCTTGATTTGATACCATTTTTATTGTGTAGTTAGCGAAGCTTTTTTCACCCTCGTTTTAAAAGACGAGGGTGAGTATCTTAAACACACATATTGAGAGATTTTGTAACCAGTAGCGGTCTGAAGGTATTACTCTGCCATAGAAATAACGCTGATACGGCGGTTATTGCGCTGCGCATTGGCGGTGGTTCCCGTTATGAGAATGACTCTACCAATGGAATTTCTCATTTTTTGGAGCACATGTTGTTTGAGGGGACAAAAAAATATCCTTCCAGAGAATCATTTAGTACATACGTGGAGAATGTCGGATTTGGATTCAATGCTGAAACATACCATGAGAGTATTTTGCTATATTCTTATTTTCCTGATCAAAAAATTTCTGAGATGCTCCATATGTTGTCAGAAATGATTTTTTCCCCTTTATTGTCTGAGCATGCATTTAACTTAGAGAAAAAAATTATTCTGGATGAAATAAATGAAGAGAACTACTCTCTGGAAACAAAATATCAAAATATTTTTTACAAAAAAAATATTTATAAAAATTCTTTTATTGGCTTAAGTACCTCTGGCAACAGGAAAAATATCAGAAATTTTAAGATAAGGGATATCAAAGAGTGGCACAAAAAATTGTGTTGCGGAAAAAATATGACTCTCTGTGTTTCCGCTGATTTCGAAAAGAATCCGGAAATACAACTTATAATAAAAAAATATTTTTCTAAAAATGTGATTGATTGTGGTGTTTTGGAAAAAAAAATGGATATACCCCAATCGCATTATCGGGTTCTTTTCGCTCCGAATGCGGATCCGAAGGAGAAAAATATCGATTTTCAGTTTAATACTCAGTCTTATTGTAATAATCAGGAAGATATTCTAAAGCTGGATTTAATCGAAAATATTATTGGTGCATATATACATGATTTTTTTAGACAAAAATTAAATTTAACCTACGGTTGTCATTTTAATATGGCTACTTTTTCTGATGTACAAACTTGGCATCTTGTTTTTGTTGGAAATTTTGCAAAAATCACAAAAATACTCCATCACTTGTTTGAAGCCTTGGAAAACCTCTTGAGAATGCTATTTTCTGAATCATTTTTTCAAAACTCCAAAGACAGAACCATGTTTAATTTTGACAGCATGAAGGATGATGCGGAAAATTTTTGCAGGTTTGCATCTGAAGAGAAATTATTGTTTGATAATGTTATAGATATAGAAAAAATCAAGTTACTTATTGGAAGTATGTCAAAAAAGGATGTAGAGAAATATTTAAGGATAATTTTAGTTCCGAAAAATTTTAACTTTTTGTTTTACGGAAACATTACTTCTCAGCAAAGGAAAAAATTAAGAAATATTATTGAGAATAGTCTCTGTAAATTGAAGAACTAGATAGTTTTTGGTTTTGTTTTCGTTGACCATATTTTACTTCTCACTTACACTCGAAAACGATATAACTCGTTGGAAAGATGTCTCTTAAAAAACCTCGCAAAGTGCTTCTCCTTGGATCCGGAGCCTTGAAAATAGGTGAGGCCGGTGAGTTTGATTACTCCGGTTCGCAAGCAATTAAGGCACTGAAGGAGGAGAAGGTTGAGGTGATTTTAGTGAACCCGAATATTGCCACGAATCAGACGTCGCACGGACTTGCGGATCGCGTCTATTTTCTTCCGGTAACGCCGGACATCGTTACGGAAATTATCAAAAAAGAAAAACCGCAGGGAATTCTTCTTTCGTTCGGCGGACAGACGGCACTGAATTGCGGTATGATGCTTGATAAGCTCGGGGTTTTGAAAAAATATGATGTTGCCGTTTTGGGAACTCCCGTTCTGGCTATCAGAAAAACGGAGGACCGAAAACTTTTCAAAAAAACTCTTGAGAAAATCGGTGTGCATGTTCCCAGAAGCATGCCGACAAATTCCGTTGAGGAAGCGGTCACGGCCGCTTCGGAACTCGGATATCCGGTGATGGCACGAGCCGGATTCGCGCTTGGCGGCTTTGGAAGCGGCTTTGCCGGAAACGAGAAGGAGCTTCGAGTAATTCTGGAAAAGGCTTTTTCCGCAAGCCCGCAGGTTTTAATTGAAGAAAGTTTGAAGGGATGGAAGGAGGTGGAATATGAGGTTGTGAGGGATGCAAAAGATAATTGCATCACGGTGTGCAACATGGAAAATTTCGACCCGCTTGGAATACACACCGGAGAATCCATTGTGATTGCTCCGAGTCAGACACTTTCGAATCAGGAGTACCACATGCTTCGTGAAATCTCCATTAAGACGGTACGATATCTTGGCATTGTCGGTGAATGCAATATCCAGTTTGCGCTCGATCCTAAAAGTGAAAAATACCGAACAATTGAGGTGAATGCGCGACTCAGCAGATCCTCTGCCCTGGCTTCTAAAGCCACGGGCTACCCCTTAGCCTACGTTGCCGCCAAAATCGCCCTTGGATACAACTTGGACGAACTTAAAAACAGTGTTACCGGTGTCACGTCCGCATGTTTTGAGCCGGCACTCGACTATGTCGCGGTAAAAATCCCGCGATGGGATCTTCAGAAATTTAATAAAGTAGCTGAGGAGATTACGAGTGAGATGAAATCGGTGGGAGAGATCATGGCGCTCGGGAGAACTTTTGAAGAGGCGCTCCAAAAAGGTATTCGTATGCTTTCGGTTGGCGCTGAAGGATTTGACCACAGTCATATCGATATCGAAAACCTGAAACAGGAAATAGAATTCCCCACTCCAAGACGACTTTTTGCCATCAGTAAGGCATTTGAGAAGGGGTGGACTGTGGATGAGATCGCGACCCTTTCACACATTGATCCGTGGTTTTTGTATAAACTCGAAAATATTTTTCTTCTTCGGGAAGATATTGCGGATCATAAGGAAGAGCTTTCCAAAGCTCTTCATGGCGGAGACTCCCCCACTGCACTTGACCTTATTCTCGAGGCAAAAAAACAGGGATTTTCTGACCGACAACTTGCTTCTCTTTTGGACGCTACTCCGGAAGCGGTTCGCAAATTCAGAGTGAAACATAATATTATTCCCAAGGTAAAACAGATTGATACCCTTGCCGCGGAATTTCCGGCAAAAACCAATTACCTCTACCTCACATACCACGCCGATAAGAACGATATTGAGCCAAGCCACACCAAGAAGAAGGTCATTATTCTTGGCAGCGGGCCGTATTGCATCGGCTCTTCGGTGGAGTTTGACTGGTGCTGCATCAACGTTATGGCGACATTGAGAAAAGACGAATTCGAAACGATTGTCATCAACATGAATCCGGAAACGGTTTCGACGGATTACGATATGAGTGACCGATTGTATTTTGACGAGCTCTCGCTTGAAAGAATTTTGGACATTGTGGACAGCGAAAAACCTTTTGGGGTTATTGTCGCCACCGGCGGACAGATACCGAATAATCTTGCCATTCCTCTTCACCGTGCGGGGGTGAAACTTCTTGGCACCCCTCCGGAGATGATTGATACGGCGGAAAACAGGCATTCGTTTTCAAAACTTCTTGATACACTCAACATTGATCAGCCGCGCTGGAAAGAGGTTTCGAGCGTCGGTGACGCCGCTCTCTTCGCCGCTGAAGTCGGCTATCCCGTGCTCATTCGCCCCTCGTATGTTCTCTCGGGGGCAGCCATGAGCGTAGCTCATGATGAGCATGTGCTTACCGCATATCTTGAAAGAGCGACCAGTGTTTCAAAAGACGCTCCGGTGGTGGTAAGTAAGTTTGAACATAACGCGAAAGAGATTGAAGTTGATGCGGTTGCGCATGAGGGAGAGGTGCTTATCTACGCCATTTCCGAGCATATTGAAAATGCCGGTGTTCATAGCGGAGATGCCACTATTGTCCTCCCGCCACAGAGGCTGTATTTGGAAACGATGAGGAAAATTAAAAAGATTTCCAAACAGATTGCCAAAGCTCTTAACATTTCCGGACCGTTTAACATTCAGTTTCTTGCGAAGGAAAATAAAGTAAAAGTGATCGAATGTAATCTTCGCGCGAGCAGATCTTTCCCGTTTGTTTCCAAGGTGACCGGTTACAATTTCATTGAAATTGCAACTCATGCCATCATGGGTGATAAACATCTTCATGAAATTAAGAAAACGAGATTCAAAACTCTTGAGCTTGAACATGTCGGCGTGAAAGCGGCGCAGTTTTCGTTCTCGAGACTTAAAGGCGCTGACCCGATCCTTGGCGTGGAAATGGCTTCCACAGGCGAAGTTGCGACTTTTGGCGACAGTTTACAGCAGGCGCTTTTGACCTCACTGCTTTCCATAGGATTTAAGCTTCCGAAGAAAAATATTCTCTTAAGTATCGGCTCCATTGAAGACAAAGCGGATTTTTTGCGCAGCGCTGAAACGCTTTCCAAACTCGGATACCAGCTTTTCGGAACGGAAGGCACGCAGAAATTTCTGTCGGAACACAACGTGAAGTGCAAACCTCTGTATAAAGTTTCCACAGAAAGATCACCGAATATTTCCGAATATTTGAAGCAGAAAAAACTGGATCTTGTGATCAATATTGCCGCGAATTATTCGCGTGAGGAATTAAGTGACGGCTATTTCATCCGAAGAATGGCTATTGATAACAACATTCCTCTGATAACGAATATCCAGCTCGCGAGAGTGGTTGTAGAGATTTTGGAACAACATCTGGAGGACGCGATTGCAATCAAGAGCTGGGATGAGTATCTGGAGCGCTGATTCAAGATTCAAAGATTCAAAATTCAAAAATTTACAGTGGTTCAGGAATACAGGAGGCTCCACATATTTTTTGTCGTACCCGTAGAGACGCCCCATGGGGGCGTCTATAAATTAAAAAATGTGGAGAACACCCATTGTCATACCGGACCAGATCCGGTATCCAGCGGAAATACGGAATGGTTGTATCTCAGGTGGATCCTGGATCAAGTCCAGGATGACAAACGGAAGAGATTTTTTCATCCCAAAACACAAGTATTTTTGTGTTTCCGTAGGGGCATGCCATGGCATGCCCCTACGACACACGGGGCAATTCGTGAATTGCCTCTGCGGTTCTGGCACACTAACAAAAACCCCTTCTTTTGAGAGAAGGGGTTTTGATTGTACGGTGTAAACAGCTTTACTGCTGTGGAGTGGTTGTGGCCGGGGTCTGTAGGCTCTGAAGTTGTGCCTGCAGACGAGCCATGATCTCGTTGTACTGTTGTGTGAGCTGCTGCATCTGCTGCTGAACCTTGGCGATCTCCTCGGCGTTGGTGGTTGTGGTTGCAGCTGGAGTCGTGGTGGTAGCGAGCCGGAGTCGTGGTGGTAGCGGCCGGAGTTTCAACAACGGAAGCGGCTGGCGCATTCATCAGGGTTGTTGCCTGACTGATGAGCTGGTCGGCAAACGTGTTCACCTGGTCGGCAATTGATTTCACCCCTTCAAATACCGTAGCTCCTGCGGCCGCTGTCTGTTTTGCGAGATTCGCAAGTTCGATAGCCTTTGTGTACTCTTTGCTCACGCCACTTTTGTAAGCGGAAACAAGTTGCTGGAATGCAACGGTAATCTTTTCCGCACCCTGAACAACTGCCTCAGTTGGCTTTTGCTGAAGGGCGCTCTTGGCTGCTGCCACCGCTTCGTTCGAAGCGGTTTCTGCCGTTACTATGTCGTTCGCGCGAACCGCGTTGATAGCATCGATAAGTTTTGATTCTGCTACGTTCAAAAGTTTCTGTGTGTCTCCGCCCTGTTTTAAGCGGATGAGTCTTGCCATATAGGCTGCAACTTCACCTCTACTAAGTTCTTTACTTGGGCTTAAGCTTCCGTCACCGGCGAGCGTTGTGATACCAACGGCCTTGGAATAACTCAGGTATGGTGCGAACCATGCATCAGCCGAAACATCGGTTGCAACCGCCTGTGTAAGATTCTGGTGTTTGGAGAGATCTACGCCGTTAGCGGCAAGAAGCATTTTGATAAAACCGGCCTTGTTTACTCCGGCACCCGGTTGATATGTGCCATCCGGATTTCCCTTCACAATCCCGAGCTGTTTTGCCTTCGCCACAAACGCTGCATACCATTCATTTGCCGGAACATCCGGGAATGGTGATTCGGTTACCGCTTCCGTAGTAATTTGCGAGCCAACAAAGATCATTTTAAGGGCTGCCGCACGGCTTACCGGGGCTCCCGGTTGAAAGCTTCCATCCTGATATCCGCTTACTACTCCCAATTCACTTAAAAGCGAAATATCCTCGTAAAATGGATGCCCCTGCGGGACATCAGAGAAAGAGGTAGCTGCACTTGCACTCGGAACAGCAAAAACGCCCATTGTCAAAAGGGTGGTGCATAGGGCTACGATCTTCTTTGTGAGCTTCTTCATGGCTTCTGTGATTAAAAAATGTATACAAATCACATTTCATAATACTAACTTTTCTCTTCTTGGCAATTTCACCTCCCTTTTTTACTTTGACTTTTTTTCTAATCATGTTTTTTTATACGCTTTTATGCACAAAAATAAGTGAAAATTATTACACTATATTTTCTTACTTGTGCAATCCCTGTTGGGTATAAAAACACCTGTTTTTGTGCTATAATATCAGGAAATAAAAACAAATATTCGTGCGCCATTACGTGCTTTCCATTCTTGGATTATTTATATTCATTCTCTCCGCGGGAGTTGCATTTGCGGAGTCGGGTTCGAGCACGGACTTTGGTCTTACAATGCAGCAAAACGGACATGAGGGCACTTCATCGAGTTATTATCTTTGCGCACAGATCCGTCCGGCAGGTGTCGGATCCTCTTCGGACTACGTTGTACAGCCGTATCTCCCTTGTGATCAGGTTGTAACCAGCTTGTGCGGAAACGGAACCATTGATGCCGGAGAACAGTGCGACAGTGTGAATTTAGGAGGATCAAGTTGTGCAAGTCTTGGCTACAATACGGGCACTCTCTCATGTTCCGCGAGCTGCGCATATACCGGCTGTTCGACTTCGGTCACCGGCGGAGGCGGAGGTGCCGGAGGAATAATAGTCACTCCACCTACGCACTATGTGCCACCGGAGGAACCTCCTCTTTGTGGAAATGGAATTTTGGAGGCGAATGAACAGTGTGACGATGGAAACATTGATGAGGCAGATGGCTGTAACAGCGCATGCGGAATTGAAAAACCTATCGAGGAATATATTCCTGCAGAGGTTGTTTTAAAGCCCGTTCCAAAACCTACGTATCGCCCTCCTCAGCCGGATTTCATCTTCATCACAAACGATGTTACCCCCATGCTCTTTGGAAAATTCATCGAGTCGGATGACTACACCGTAGTGTTTAGAGATAAGGATAAATATACTGCTGTAGCCATCAATACGCTTGGTGACTTCCTTTCATTTGAGTCTGAACGTACGCTTGAGGATGGAATTTATGATGTGTTTGTTACTGACAATCGCGATCCTCTTTATTCCGCGTATATCGAAATTGAGGTGGACAAAAATGAACTCATCCCCGTTCCGTACATTGAAGTGATGGGACAATACGTTTTTGAAGATCAGAATTTTGAGAACAGAATTCTGGTTTTTGAAAACAGACAGCCGGTACTGCGTGGAAGAACCGAAAAGCCTGCTCTGATCGGCATCTACTCCGTAAATGACAAGACGGTTACGGTGATTGAAACTGATGCGAATAATGAATTTGTCTTTGTTCCACCGAACCTCCTTGGTTTTGGCAGGGGCGAATACAGAATCGTTGCTCTGTATGAAGACCGGCTTTCTTCGGAAGTGCGAATCCGCTTTGATGTTCCTTTTGTTTGCGGTCCGTGCAGAATTCTTGGCGCGGATCTTCCTGAATGGGTATGTATTCTCCTGCTTATTCTTGCCGTTCTTGGCGTCGTTATGACGGCTTTGTATTCATGCTGTAAGCGTCGAGTGAGAGAAGCACAGCGCAAATCTTCCAGAAGTTCCTCCGCACGTAAGGGCCTTCTTGGTTTGTTTGTTGCGCTCCTCTCATTGACTATTACGACACAGGGTACCGCTTTGGCGGTGGACACGACACCAAGTTTCTTTGTGTATAACGGAGTGCTCAAGGATTCTTCCGGGAACCCGATAATTGCCGCAGCGAACTTCCGCTTCAGCTTATGGACCAGTGATGACTTTAATTCCGGAACTGATCTCGCTGGCGGGAATATCAACGCCGGCGCAGCAAACTATGCCGGGTGGCAAGAGACACAAACAGTGACCCCGAACAGTATCGGATATTTTGAGGCTAAAGTCGGCACAACCTCTACCGATCCATGGCCGAATTTCAACAACACACAACATCCGTATCTTCAGGTGGAGATTCAGAGTGCTGGCGTGTATCAGCTCATTGATCCGGACGGAACCGACAATACCGATGACCGCCATGATATCGGCTCCGAACCGTTTGCAAGAAACTCCGACTATCTTGGATAACAAAGAGATCGGAACCAGTACCGGAGATCTTGTGATCCTTGGGGCCGGCAATGTGTTCCCGACTTCGGTTATCCCTGCCGGAACCGACCAGCTCTCCTGGCATATTGATGCCGGCGACCTGGGCACCATCATTAAACTTGGATTCGGATCAAACCTTGCCAATCACATTTTAAGCTGGGATCCAAACGGCGTTGCTGTTGGCGACGGCTGGTTTGATTTCAACGATGATGTGAATATTCAGGGAAATTTGAGTATCACCGGAACGGTTGACGGTGTGGATATATCGAATCTTCAGTTCACCGATCTTCAGCCACGCGCAAAGAGCATGGAGTTCATTCCTGAATTCTCCAGTACTACCATTCAGCAGCTCGGCGCCGGTGGCCATAAAGGTAAAGTCGAAGGTTTCTTTGAAGATGCCGATGGCGCGGGCGGACCGAATAACTTCAACCATTACAAGTTTACGACACAGCAGGCAGCACTTCAGGACATCACTCTTGTGATGCTCGTGAAGATCCCGACAGATTTTGTTTCATGGCAGGCGACTCCAATAGTTTTCCGATACAAGACACTTACCGCAAATACCGCCGACAACGCGATCGATATAACCATTGAGGACTCTACCGGCACGAATATCGGAACGCTCACCGGAAATTCAAGCCTTGTGAGCACAACCTGGGCAACGACGAACATCGGATTCGGAGGAGGCGGTACATTTACCGCCGGAACGGTTATTACCGTAAAAGTCACCATGAAGGCCACGAATTCCGGCACTGTATACGTCGGAGACTTCGCGTTTAATTATAATGGACGCTAAAAAAGCAGTAAGCAATAAGCTTGTAAGCTGTAAGCTAAACAATATCAAATGACAAAAATACGAAATTACTATTCAAAAATTGAAGATTTAAGATTCAAAAATTATGGCCACTCAGCAACACAGATGGACAGAAACACAAATAATTTTCAATCTTTGAATCTTGAATCTTTTAATTCAATTTTATAGAACCCATGAAACTCAGTAGATACTTCAGATCGTTAGTACGCGGGTCCCCGCCAAGGGGTTTACCCGCACGTATCGGCTCCCTGAAAAGAGAGCGGAAGCGTGCGGGCCCGGCCAGAGGCGGGCCTTCGAGGGAGTCTCCCCGAGAAGAACCCGAGCGGCCGCCTGAAAAGCCTGCCTCAGGGCTTCGGGATTCACCCCTTTTATGCTATAATTATCCGATTCCTTTATCTTTAACATTATTAATATCAATACATATATGAGAACACACGATTCACCACTACGTTTTATGAGAAGGCTCGCCGGCCTGGTGACGGCGCTTGCAGTGGCCTTTGTATCAGTAGGAAATGCACATGCCGCTTTCCTATTTCAGGATGATGCCTTTCACCTTATTCCATCGGAGGGCATATTCCTCAATTCCGATGGCACACCCGGTACCAATACGGCCAAATTGGACGTTGATGGATCAGGTAATTTGACCATTGATGTTGATGGAGAGATTGATACTCAGGATAACTTTACTATCAGTAATGCTATCTTTACTGTTGATGGAACCGGTACGGTAGACTTTTCCGCTGCGGCATCCACAAGACTTCGTGAAGAGACTTTCACGGCGTACACGGGTGTAGGCACTGCTCCCACTTGTACCACCGTTGGAGAGGTTGCGATTGATCTTACTACCAATGCTCTCTATGTTTGTACGAATACCGGTACGGATACTTGGGAACCAGCTGACAACACACCTGCAGATGGTACCGCCTCTGGCAATATGCTCTACTGGGACGGAACCGCGTGGGTGGAAACTACCGCCATCACAACTGATGGTACTGATGTGAATGTGACCGGAGAGCTTGATACCGATGGTGTGATTGTCGCAGGATCCGGCGATACGCAAATCACGAATGCCACTGGCGATCTTCAGCAAACGTATGACTTCACTAATGACAATGTTCTTACTAATGATGACAGCGTCTACAGCGCTCTCGATAAAATCGATGCTGAGTTTGCACTTATCGACTTTGAATACGTTTATGGAAATGATGCGGATAGCACTCTTACCGCTTCCGGAGCCTTTGATGTTGATGCGGCTGGCGCGGTTGGCATCGATTCCGATTCCACAATGACTATCGGTGGTACTGTTGTAGGCATTACGGCTGACGGTGGCACACTTGATCTTACGGGTGACGGTACAAACGATATCAATATCGCCAATACCGGAGCCGCTATCGATGTGGACTCCGCAACATTCACTTTGGATACCACCGGTGCTTTCTCTGTTGATAGCGTTGGTACGTCTAATGTGACTGTTGATACCGGCGACTTGCAACTTTATACCACTACTTCTGGTAATGTGGATATTAATGCAGTAGACGACATCAGCTTTACTGACCAATTTGGCACTTTGACCTTCGCACAGACCTCTGCCCTTGGAGGTGATCTTCTCAATGGCTTAGGTGAGATATACGAAGCAACTGGAACTATCGGTTCCACCATTGGCGCAGGCGAGACTTCCACATCTTTGATTCATGCAATCAATGCAGTAGGTACCTATGCCGCGGCCATTGGCGCAGGTGCTAATGATGATATTGATGATGTTTATAATAACGGCGCTACCGGTACATATACCGCTACCGTGGATGCGTCCCCTACCGGATATGATATTACCAGTACCGATGGTGATGCTTTCTTTGTTAAGAATTCCGGTGCCAATATCGCATCCTTCAGCGTAAACGCCACTGACGAATCTATCATTGGCTTGAACGCTACAGAGGCTTCGAACTTTACCGTGGCTACCGATGCCGCCGGTGAGGATCTCACCATCGCGGTTACGGGCGCTACCGATTCGAGTGTGGTAGTAAACTCTTCCGGAACCGGTACCGATGCCGTTGATATCAACGCCACCGCTGGTGGCGTGGCGATTGATGCCGCCGGAGCTTCGAACTTTACAACCTCATCTGGTAATTTAACTCTCTCTGCTACTGCCGGACAGATTGTGTTTGACGACCTTCAACTGACCGGCACAGTCCAAATGAGTGATACCGCTGCCGACTGGGCTATAGTTCTCCCGAGTGATGGCATTGTGGACAATATCAACGCATTTACTTCTACGGCTAATGGTGAAGGAGCGTCGCTTGTAGGTATTGAAGATGCTGGCGGGTACTTCTCCCCAGCGGCAGATGTTGAGGCCGCCTTGCAGGAACTTGGAGCTGCTGGTGAGCAATAAGGTAGAGACGCTTCGCTTCTATCCCGAGTATCCGGATGCGGTGTATGACGTAGGCACATATCGAGGAGCCCTTGAGGTCATTTACGATGGTTCTGAAGGCCATGCTTATAAATGGACCACTACACAGAATGCTGATCAGAGCATTGATCATCCGCGAACGATTTGAGCTGCCGACAGACTTTGCTGATCCGAACGATTTAACACTGCGATACAAGACTTAACGGCGAACTGCGGGTGACAACACGGTAGCGCTCTCGTTATTTAACGTTACGGACAACGCAACCTGCGGAAGCGTTGCCGCCACCGCGAGTGCCGCTTGGGCGACTATGACACTCACGGAAGCTACGATTGAGACCGGTTGTGCCGGGGTACAGTGCTTGGTGCCGGAGACTTGTGGAGATCCGAGTAACCCTTCTTACTGATAAGAATGGTACTGCTAACGCCGGACATGTTCTTCTTGGCTATGATAAGTAATTTTGATTGATACTTAGCCTCCCTTCTCCCCCGTGGATAAGGGGGGCGATAGTGTCCATCAATGTATATATAATGTTATGAGACTCAAGTTCCCGACATTCCGAACCCTTGCTTCCTTGTTTATTGCCTTTGCAATGTGTTTTCAGAGCGTTGCGACAGCAAACGCGTATGTGTTTTTCAGTGATGATGAGTATGAGCTTAAAGCGTATAAGTTGATATTGAATAGTGACAATTCGTTTGCTGAGGCCGATACCAGCATCCAGTTCGGCAATGACGTTACGGGAAACAACGCCACTGTCACCTGGGATACCACAAACGACCGGCTCATTTTTGACAATGAAGCGGCTGACAAAACACTCCAGTTCGGAAACGATTCGAGCGATGGTTTTGTTACCTGGGATGATAGCGCGAGCACTTTTGTTTTGGGCAGTGATACCACTGCCGGTGCTGACAGAAATAATCTTAGTGCAGAAATCGAGGCGGTATCCGCCCTTCCGGGCGGAGCGAGCGGACTTGGAACCAGCGGCGAAGGCCGCCTGGTGATTCTTGATACCGCTGATAATACCGCTCCCGGGTGTACCGTGAGTCCGAACTGTTCCGCCGGAACGTACATATGGGACGGCGCCGCATGGATTTCACTTGTAGGATCCCCAACTTCCACCAACCTGACCAAGGTGGTAACCGTGGGCTCTTCCGGGGCTGATTACACAACCATTAGTGCCGCCGCTACCTACCTGCAAACACGATCCGGAGGAATCATGCTCCTTGCTGCTGAAACTCATAATATAACCACTGCTGTAAACCTTACAAATACTACTCTTATAGGTAAGGATCCGAGTAGAACAACCATTGCTATATCCGGCTCTGGCCAATTGGATACCTTTGATACCACTTTTGAATTCCTCACACTTGATATCAATTCGATTACCGACACCATGGCTATCGATATCCAGACGGGATCAACGTCGCTTATCTTTAATTATGTGGAAATTGATGTTCAGGATAGCGGGGATTTTTTGATAGATAGTAATTCTGCCACCGCACCAACGGTGGTAATGAAGATCATCAAGTCCAATCAATCGGGAACCAATGGAAAAATTCTTGATACCAAGACGGGAAGCAATTTAAATTCAGCTTCTACCATTTTTGTGGATAGCCGAAGCAATGATGACCCCCTGAATCTTTCTGATTGGGATGTAACCGTTGCCGGTGGAGGAAGCGTGCTCACGAACGGCTACATAACATCCGTACCTGCGCGAACTATCTATGTTTCTCCGAACATGAACCTTCAGGGAGCCATAGACAGCTTGGAAAACGCAGGAAACGGAGGACTTATAACCCTCCTTCCGGGAACACACGCGATCACCGCAACACTCACAGTTGATGATGACGATATTCATATCGTTGGATACGGAGACTCTTCTGTTATCTCCGCTTCGGGAATTACCGGAGGATCTACTGTTGGTGCCATACAGGTGGGAGCCGCGAATGGGACAGCTCCAGTAAACGGTGTTGTTCTTAAAGATTTTAAACTTGCAGTAACCGGAACCGGTGGAACCGATATTCATGGTATCCGTGTTGCCGGTGGATCGGATAACCGTGTGGACAATGTAACTGTTGAGAAAGTTTCCGGAGCTTCCGGAACAGGATCCGGTGCAAGAATGGGTATCCAAATGATTGACGGTGCCACAACCAATCTTATACGGCCCGTAATTTTTAAATCGCGTGTGCTGGGAACAAGCACCGCAAGCGCCTACTTTACCGATGGTATACATGTTACTTCCGATTCGACAATCTCCGGTGTTTTCGGCAATGGAAATCGCGTGGTGAACGCTTTGCTGGATGGTAACTTTGTGGATTACGTGAGAGAAACTGCATACGTTTTTGTTGGCGCCGATGATAGCTCGCTCTTTAATAACCGTGCTACAAACATGGGCGCAGGCGGCACCACTGCGTACGGTATTTACATGGGTAATGCGACCAATATCAACATGACGGCAAACGTGTTTACCGGTTCACTCTCTTCATCCGCAATCGCGATCGGAATTGAGTGTTTCGTCCCCCCTCTGCTTATCACCAAAACAACCAGCGACTCGCTCTTTAATAACAATATTATACGGGGATCGGGGTCGGGATTTGCCACCGGTTTTCAGATTGGTTCTGCGGCAAGGACTATCGTGAGTAGGAACCAGTTTCAGAATAACCAGATTTACGGCGCCTCTACCGCCGCCACAACAATAGCGATAGATATTTTCGGAGATGCGGACGAGAACATCTTCTCCAATAATACGATTACCGGCAACGGTAATTCCTGGACATATGGTGTCCGTCTCAATTCTTCGACACAGGATCAAAACATAGTCAGTGGAAACAGGTTCAGCAATACGACAACGCATATTTCCGACACGGGCACAGCGACGATCTTTAGTGTCGGCACGGCAATCAATACCGGCAATCCGACCACTGGAGATGACATTGGAGACGGCTATGGCATAGGAACACTGTGGATAAATACCACGAGTGATGACGCTTACATACTCCTTGATAATGCGAGTGGCGCCGCTGTTTGGACGCAGATTGACGCGGCCGGAAGCGGAAGCACTCCTGATTTTGAGGGTGTATACACACAAGATGTGGACAAGGCACTTACCACAACAAACGGCATATTTACCATCGATACCGGAACGAATGATTTTGTGGTGGACAGCAATGACTGGAGTGTGGATACATCAGGAAATTTAGTTGTGAATGGAATTACCATGAATGGGATTGGAGTCTTTGGAGATGGTGGCGATGATATCAGCATTAATTCGAATGACTGGGATATTTCGAGCGCCGGTGTGGCTTCCGGATTGACCGGAATCACTTCGACGGGAACTGTCGACTTTTCGGGGGCGACGAACATTACCATCCCCCACACCAATTCCGCAACGTTCACACTGGATAATGACAATACCGGTGCGGGGGCAAATGTAAGCATTGTTGCGGAACAGGGAACGGATTTAAACGGCGCGCTTCGCTATAACGCGACAACGAATCTCTGGGAGCTTTCCAATAATGGAGGAGGATATGTACCTCTTGCCGGATGGCATGGTTCGCAGACGAGAATTAAGCTTACGCCAGCGGATTTCCAGCCGGATGATGCTGATGACAATATGACCATGCTTACGAGCGGAGCCTACACATCAGCCTCTTCTGGCACTGTTGACCCCGTTGCGACCATAGCCATACCTACGGGATACCGCGCGACTCATGTAATGGTGTATGGATCGGATACCGGAAATGCCGTTACCGCGTACGCGAATGATATTGCCAATGGCACAACCGCGACTTCACTTGGAACCGGTAATATCGGTACGGAGCTCAATATCACTGATCTTGATTCTTCAACGACCAACTACCTTTCGGTGTACATCGATGTCGGTAACGGGGATCAGATCTATGGAGGATACGTAACCATCACTCCGATTCCATAATATTCGGGGACATTTGACTTTCATTTTCCCCTCAGGCAGGATTCCTACACTTATGCTTTGAGTGTTTTTGTATGTCGAATTCTCCCGACGCATGGCACGATTCCGACGACGCCAAACGCCTTTCTGATGGCAGAGATACCGGGTTTTTTGAGGTGATGAAATCTCTGCCCATCTCCATAGTTTCCATTGATACAAACGGGGTTATCACTCACGTGTTCGGCAAAAATCCTGAGATGATAGGCTTAGACGAGATGATGGTGGGACAATCGATTTTTGATGTTCCGGATATTTCCATGCGTGTTCTTGAGGCTTTTTCGCAGGCCATGCACGGGCAAGAAATTGGATTTTCCGTGCAGCACAACGCAAGAGATTTTTCATTGGAACTACGACCACGCACGTGCGATAACGGCTCCAAAAACGGTGTTGTTGTCGTAATCTTTGAGATTATGAAGGGTGAAAAGAAGGATACGGTTAAACTCAATAAGGAAAATACCTCTTCTGTTGAACAGCAGGCGATCGTCGGTCTGCTGATACGAAGCATTTCTCACGATATTCAAAATCTTCTCATGACCGTTTCGGGATATTTCGAGCTCGCAAAAATGAGCAAAGATCCTGCAGAAAAAACTGAGGCGATAGACACTTGTGGTAAAGGTATTATGAAAACCATTGAATTTGCGAGACAGCTTTCGCAGCTTGTATGCCAAGCTCCTTCGGAATTTCGCATACTGAACATCAATGATATTCTTAAAGATCCGATTATCGCACTACTCAGCTCTCACGCGATGTCAAAGGGAATAACTCTCACCTGTAAAGCCGAGGACAATCTTGATGCTGTGGTTGCTAATACCGTTTACATTGAAAGAATTATTATGAATCTGGTTATCAACGCAATTGAAGCTTCTTCCAAGGGTGACAAAATAGACATGAAGGTTTTCAATACTTCTCATGCTCCACATGATACGGAAATGATGAATCAGGAGGATATGAGTAAGTGTGTATGCATCGAAGTTAAGGATTATGGACAAGGTATTCCAAAGGAATATATCCCGCGCATATTTGAGTGCGGATTCAGTTTAAAAAAGCAGGAGGCTGGTCGCGGAGTTGGGCTTTCCGGTGTCGCGGATATGGTAAAAAAACTGAATGGACACATTCTTGTTGAAAGCGAGAAAAACGAAGGGACAACTTTTCGAGTTTACATCCCGACAAACTGATACTTGTTTTTACTAATATGCTTTATGGCTCTATAAAGCCATTTTTTGAAGACCCCCTGAATATCCGCAATAATTACTGATTGCGGGCGGGAGTGGTGCGGCGGGCACCGCGGGTCGGGGGTGGGCGGAGAATGGATTTAGTGCTTCGAATTTAAGAAGATGTTCAGCAAATAAGCCTGCCAAAAGTTTTGTGGTGGGACAAGAGTTTTAGAGATATGCCAACGGATTCTTCTTGGCTCCGCTGATGATCACTTCGAAGTGGAGGTGGATTCCGGTAGGTCCGTACACGCGGCCACTGTTACCCATTTTTCCGATACTATCGCCTCTTGCGACTTCGTCTCCGACATTTACGTACATGGATTCAAGATGGGCATAAAGGGTCTGCATGCCATTTCCGTGGTCGATAACGATGTGGTTTCCATAACCACCGTTCCAGCCGGATGAAGCCTTGATAATCTTACCTGCGTCTGCTGCAAACACCGGCGGCTTGCTTCGGTCGCTGATATCAACGGCATAGTGTCCGCGCTTGAATCCTTGTGTGATTTTCCCCTGTGCCGGCCAAACAAGCTTGCTGCCGGTTTCAACATACTTTATGTCGGACATGGCCCCGATATCCTGAGCGATATAGGTATTTCGTGATTGATCCTGCGCTCCCGGAAGAACGATAAATGTTCCGGCAGCCAGTACCTCACCCTGAATGTCGTTGTATTTCTTGATTTCGTCCTCGGTAATTTCGTATTTCTTCGCGAGACTCTTTACGGTATCGCCTGACTGCACCTTTTTGATAATACCCTTTACCGTCGGGAATGTGAGCGTCTGGCCAACGCGAAGGTAGTTTCGGTTCCAGAGATTCTGGTTGGCGCTTACGATGGTCTGTGTATCAATTCCGAATTCCTCCGCAATGTCGGAAAGCGTGTCTCCGGAACGTACCTCGTACGATACTATCCCCTTCATGCCACGATAGTCGGGACGTTCTGTTGAGGTACCGGGATTGTAGACGAAACCGGAATCGATATCAGCAACATATATGTAGTCGTTATCGGCAAATTCGTAGGCACTTGCAAGATCTGTGGCACCGCCGAAGAATGGCAGACTGGAGGCGATGCTCGAGAGAAGTAACCCGGCTATAACCACCGAAGTGCACTTTCGCATGAACTTCCGGCCGATATACCTATGCTTAAAAGAAAGAGCTATGTCTTTCTCTGTTTCATGAGTCGGTCCTGCGTAGGCGCCAAGTCTCTCAAGTCTTCGCTTTCGACCGAGGCCAAAGAGGCCGACGATCTTCCTGCGAAGAGCTCTTGCGCTGCTCCTCCTGGCACGGTGACTGGAATGGTAATACGAGGTTCCTATATATAAGCGGTAAGCTGATAAGCTGTAAGCGGTAAGCTACAGGCTACAGAAACTGGTTTTCTTTTTTATAAGGGTACCTTAAAAATGCCTTTGTATCAATCCTGATCATTGACCATTTTGGATAAATGTTGCTTTTTAGCTTTTATGTAAAGTTTGGTTTTAGTGCTTAAACACGCGCATTCCTGTGAATACCATTGCTATACCATATTTGTCGCATTTCGCAATAACTTCCGAATCTTTGACCGATCCGCCCGGTTGGATGATTGCCTTCACTCCTGCCTTGTGTGCTTCGTCGATATTATCCGCAAACGGGAAAAATGCATCGCTTGCGAGTACGGAAGCCTTGGATCTGCCTTCGGATTTTCGCACCGCGATCTCCACGGAGTCGACCCGCGACATCTGTCCGGCGCCGATTCCAACGGTTGCCTGCGCCTTGGCAAGCACAATAGCATTGGACTTTACGTGCTTTACTATCTTCCAGGCGAACTCAAGATCGGCCATTTGATCGTCGGTAGGTTTTACTTTTGTCACTACCTGAAGCCTGCCAACTTTATGCTCAGAATTCACGGACTGAGTCAGAAAGCCGCCGGAGATTTTTTTGATGTCGTACTCCTGTAGTGGACTGATGTTTCCGACTTCGAGAAGACGAAGATTCTTCTTTTTTTCTAAGGTCGTGAGGGCTTTCGCGGAAAAGGACGGGGCTATGAGCACCTCCACAAACATCTTTTCCTTTTCGATCTCCTCGGCAATCTCCTCGGTGCATGGCTTATTCATGGCAATGATAACGCCGAATGCGGATCTGGGGTCTGATGCGTACCCTTTCCGGAACGCATCTAATAGAGTGATATCTGCTCCGACGCCACAAGGGTTAGCGTGTTTGATGAACGCAACCGCGGGAATATCGAATTCGCGAACGATCGCGAGCGCTGCATCCGCATCGTAGTAATTAAGGAAACTCATCTCCTTCCCGTGAAGGATCTTCGCGGACGTTACACATCCGCCTTTGCACGGATTTCCGGACTCACGCCAGACGAACCCGAGCATGTGCGGGTTCTCCCCGTAGCGCAGATTGGAAATCTTTTCGGCGAAGAAACCATGATATCGCCCTTCGGAAAGATATCGGGCAATGACGCTGTCGTATTTCGCCGTTTTCCAGAAGACCTCGCGCGCGAGTTCTTTTCGGGTTTCATTGCTGATTGTACCTTTGTTCACTTTGAGTTCTTCGAGAATCGATGCGTAGTACGCGGGACTTGGCACCACCACAACATGTTTGTGATTTTTGGCGGCAGACCTGAGCATGCTTGGTCCTCCGATATCGATATTCTCAATCACTTCCTCAAAATCCGCTCCCCTTGCCACCACCTCTTCAAACGGATAGAGGTTCACCACCACCATATCGATCATATCGATATTGTGGCGAAGCGCTTCTTCCATATGCTCCTTGTTATCGCGCAGACTCAGAATTCCTCCGTGAATTCTCGGGTGGAGTGTTTTTACACGACCGTCCATCATCTCCGGAAAGCCGGTGTACTCCTCAACCGCGGTAACCTTCAGTCCGTTTTTCTCAAGAAGATCGAGAGTTCCGCCGGTGGAAAGTATGGTCGCGCCGTACTTTTTCTGGAGTTCCGATGCGAATTCAACGATTCCGGTTTTATCGTAGACGGAGATGAGGATATTCATGGGGGAGGATAAAAAAAGAGATACAAGATCTTGTGGTTCGTATGACAGTATGCGGCGATTTGTGTCGAAAAACAAGGCTTCTCACCATACGATAAAATGGCACCACGTCAATGGCTGCATTGTTGAGAGAAAGCCATTTTTTTGGTATAATAGTCTGATAATGCCATATCCGAACATGGTTCAGAAAAAAACACAAAAAACGGCCGGCACAAAGACGATTCCTTTCAAGAAATTGATCGCGGAATCGCTGACGCTGGAACGCTACCCTGAAATAAAAACCAGAATTCTTGCTGAGCTTTCTTCGTATTCAAAAGAAAAAAAGAGCGCCATCCGCGATCTCCTCATGGAGGAAAAAGCGCGTCTTGATGAGATAAACGAGGAGGAAGGAAAAGAGAAAATGAAACTCATTGATGCTCTTGCCCATGACTTTAAAGACTATCAAAGAAAGGAAAATAGTTCCAAACGCAAAGAGAGCGAAAAGACGGAACGCTTCACCGAGGAAAAATTCGCGCAGGAGCTTCTTAAAAAACTTGATTCATCAGAATAACTTCCATGTTTATTTGGCATTACATTGCCGGGCTGTTCCGTTCTGAATTTCTCCCGAAGAGAGAGGTGTTTGAAGAACCCACTCCTCTTGAAAATGCTGTGGAAAATGGAAAAGAGTTTGTTGAAGATACCGCAGAAGCAATTCGGAAGAAAAAAGATGAGATTATAGCTGCCATTAATCTTGCTCTTCCCACGGCAAAAGAAGAGAGTAAGAAAGTGCTTCAGCAGTTACTTCTTAAATTTTCTGAGCAATGGGAACAGGTGGAGGAATGGTATCGTGAGAAAAGGGAGACCATTACTGATAACATACGTGGAAAACTTGACCCTCTTATGAATGGAGTAAATGGAACTCCTGGCGATACGAAGAAAACAGAATCCCCTGGCGAAACACTAGCGAATGCAAACGAAAAAGTGGTGGAAGCCACGAAGGAAGCAGCAGGAAAAGCTGGTGAAAAAACTCTCGATGCCGCTGCCGCTTATGATACGAAAGTTACTGAGTTTACCACATGGCTTGGCGATACTTGGGCTGGCAGAAATTTTAGGGAGTATGTTTCCGATCCGGTTTCCGAGCGTGCCTCCGGGGCGTGGAGCGAATTGTCCCAGGCGATGAGTGACTGGGCCACCCTCCCTTCAAAGGAGGTCCCAAAGCCTAAAGATGCGACTGAGGTTGCTCAGAAAACGAGCGAAATTATGCAAAAATATGCGACTGCTCTCGATGAAAAAACTTTACCCTCTGTGCCTGCCCGACCTATTACGACGGATACTGATAAAGTAAAAAATGTGTATTTTGCCGCGCTCCGTGAGCGCGCAAGAACCGTGGAAGCTCGATATATTCTCATGGTCACGGACTTTAAAAAATCCGGCCTTGACCAGATGAGTGGGTTGAGTGAGGAACAGAAAAAAAGTATCACTGGCATTACAAATAACGCACTTGCACCCGTGAAACTCGCACTTGAGGCGGATAGTCCCGTGAAGGATGATGAACGTATTACGTCTGTCAGAGATTCGTATTTGAGCGTGCAAAAGGCGCTCGCGTCACTCAGCGGAAAAACCATGTCGCCCCAGGAGATTGCCGCTTCCGAAAAGATGTTGCGATCCAGATTGGAGGATGCAACGGGGCTGCGCACACCGGAGCTTGAGGAGATTGATCAGAAACAGCATCCATTCCTCTATATCTTGATGACCATCGCCAAGGCTTTTGGCGCGCAGATTCATATTGATACAAAAACCAACGCCATTGTGGGTTGGAGCGGAGGGAAAAATGAAGATAAGAATGTTCAGTTCGCGAGAGTGGCGAGCGAGTATGTGGAACAGCATGCATGGATCAAGGAGTTCGACACGCTCAAGATTCAGGACCCGGACCTTCGAAGCTGGCTTAGTACCACGCTTCTAAATGGCGCCTGTTTCCCGATCAGTAATGTTGATTCTATCGCCAAGGCAAAGGTGAATAGGCGACTCTTTTTAAGGGAGATCGCCAAAGCGGCGGATTCCAAAGAGAAAATTGCCAGTGTTATAGGCGCCCTGGAGTACCTCAATAAACATCCTCTGGAGGTGGTGCAGACGACGGCGGAAAATCCGGCAAAAGCGGGACAGCTCGATATCAACATGCTGCCTTCGTACATAACGAATCCGTCTTCCTCGAATTTTTATCCGGCGAAGAAGTAGGGCTGGTTTGTCGAGGAGCAATTCGTGAATTGCTTCTGCGGTTTTGATGTGCGCGGACGCGAGATCTCGCGTCCCTACGGGGATGTCCCATCCCCCTCATGCCAACCCCGAACGGTTGCCCCATCCTTATGTAAATGAGGATCCAGAACTAAAAGTACTGGACCCCCGATCATGTCGGGGGTGGGCTACATTGAGTGGGGCGATATGACAAAAAATATGTGGAGCACGATTATTTCTTTCTCCTTCCCCAGCTTCGCTTGGGGGCGGCTCTTTTTTTGGCGAGGAGTTCGATGGCTTCTTCCTGCGTGATGGCGGAGATATCCTGATTTTTCTTGATGGAAACGTTGGTTTTTCCGTCGGTGATGTAGGGACCGAATCTTCCGTCTTTAATGAGAATGTTTTTCTTGGAAACGGGATCAAGACCAAGCTCGGCAATGGGTTTCAGCTGTTTTTGTTTCAGCTCTTTTGCGCTCGCAATAATCGGAAGAATGGCATCAAACTGGATGGTGTACGGATCACTCTCCTTTGGGAGCGGAACATTGGTTCCGCCAACTTTGATGTACGGACCGAAGGGACCGAGGGTTACGAATATCGGTTCCCCTTCCGGAGAAAGGCCGAGTTCACGCGGCATGGAAAGCAGGCGAAGCGCATCTTCGAGCTTTATGATTTCAAACAGCATGTCTTTTGGAAGCGATGCCCTTTTTGGTTTCACTTTATCTTTTATTTCCTGTTCGGTAAGTCTTCCGAGCTGAACAAAGGGACCAAAACGGCCTCGTAAAACGAGAATTTCCTTGCCTGTTTTCGGGTCCGCCCCAAGGCTCCTCTCTTTTTTAATATCGTCCCTCTGCACCTGCTCCGCCTTCATTTCAATCTCTCCGTGAAACTTGGAATAGAATTCTTTCAGCATGGGTATACGCTGCTTTTCACCTTCGGCTATCGCGTCCAAATCTTCTTCCACCTTTGCGGTGAATTTATAGTCGAGAACATCCTGGAAGTGCTGAACAAGGAAGTCGGTAACCACCATGGCGAGGTCGGTTGCATGCAGTTTTTTCTCAATCTTTTCGATATAGCCCCTTGTTTCAATAGTGGAGATGGTTGGGGCATAGGTTGAAGGTCTGCCAATCCCCTCTGACTCCAGTTTTTTTACGAGACTTGCCTCGGTATATCTGGGGAGCGGCTTGGTAAAGCACTGTTCCGTTGTAAGTTTGGTAAAGTGAAGCTCCTGATCCTCATGCACGTCCGGCAGAACACGCTCCATAAATGCGTATGCATCTTCTTCATCACTGCCTTCGGTATACACCTTCATGAATCCGGGGAACTTCACCATCTTTCCTTCCGCACCGAATGTGTACACGGTTTTATCCGCATCGTTTGCCTGGGCATCGATGTCGATAAGGGTGTTTTCGAGTATGGCTTCACGCATCTGACATGCTACGGTTCTCTGCCAAATGATGTTGTAGAGTCTGAAGAGTTTTGGTTCCAGGTGCCCCTCGATATCGACGGGCCTTACATGGATGTTGGTCGGACGAATAGCTTCGTGCGCTTCCTGCGCACCTTTGGATTTTGTCTTGTAGCGGCGCGGTTCATCAAGCGCAAAACCGGCACCGTATTCCTGAACAATCACCTCGCGGGCAGCGTGCAACGCCACCTCGGCAAGATGCACGGAATCGGTTCTCATGTAGGTGATAAGACCTCCATCAACGTGCGGCACATGGAAGTTTCCTTCGTAGAGTTGCTGTGCGAGCATCATGGTTTGCTTCACGGAGAAGCCGAGCTTTCGCGAGGCTTCCTGCTGGAGTGTTGATGTTGTGAACGGAGCGGCCGGATGGCTCTTTACCTCCTTCTTTTCGATCGCGGAAACGCGGTACGCGGCTTTTTCCAAACTCTCCACCACCTGCTTTGACTGCTCGGCATTTTCGATTTTCAGGTGTTTGTTGTCCACTCTCTTCCCGTTGATTTTCTTCAGATCCGCCTCGAAGGTCGGATCCATGAAGTGCGCTTTAATCTTCCAGAATTCTTCGGGCGTGAAATTTTGGATTTCACGCTCGCGCTCGACTACAAATCGCACTGCCACGCTCTGCACACGGCCGGCCGAAAGGCCGAAACGGACCTTCTTCCAGAGGAGCGGCGAGAGCTCGAAACCTACAAGTCTATCAAGTATGCGACGCGCCTGCTGCGCGTCGACAAGCTTGTTGTCAATTTCTCTCGGATTCTTCAGGGCGGCCATGATGGCCGGCTTGGTGATTTCGTGAAAAACAATTCTTTTTATCGATTTTCCTTTTAACCCTAAGGCAACGACAAGGTGCCACCCTATCGCCTCCCCTTCGCGGTCCTCATCAGTCGCTATCCATACCGTGTCACTTTCCTGTGCCATCTTTTTCAACTCGCTCACGATTTTTTTCTTATCTTCTTTTACAACATACAGCGGCTCAAAATCGTGCTCGATGTCTATACCGAGCTTGCTGAAAGTAAGTTTTTTTTGCGCGGCGGTGAGCTTATCACCCTTTTCCGGAAGATCGCGCACATGCCCCATCGACGCCCTTATTACATACTCTTTCCCGAGAAATTTCTGGATGGTTTTGGCCTTCGCCGGGGACTCAACGATAACGAGATTTTTACTCATAACAAAATGACCTTATGTACCGTAACCATATCCTTGTAAACACATATACTTCTAGACTTTCGCGTTCAGATAGATCAAAGCCAAAATAAGTATTGTTGCAAAAAAAGCAAGCAAGAAATGAAAGAACCATGATTTTTTGCCATGTTTTACGAGTGCGTCATTGATCCGTGAAAACAGGAAAATCACCGCCATACTGAAGAACGGAAGATCCAGTGTTTCTTTCATAAAAACGACTGAAGGCAGCGTTGATCCGGTGGCTACCAAAAGGAATCCCGCAAAGAACAGGAGTCCGAAAAGAAAAAACAGAATAAACGAGATTTTTGAGGTGAATGACATCGCGGCGGGAGTTACGCTTATAACATCATGAAAATTTCACTGTTTCCATTTTGTGGACTCTCTTTATATAAAGTATACTACGCTCGCTACCCGGTCACCAAATTTACGATGCTTTCCAAAGATCAAGTACGGCATATTGCCGAGCTTGCGAGGCTTACACTTTCGGAAAAAGAGGTTACGAAATTTTCCGGACAGCTTACGGGAATCTTAGATTACATTGATCAGCTTAAGGAGGCGGACGTTGACGGCGTTGAGCCGACTTCGCAGGTTACAGGCCTGCATACCGTTTCGCAGGGAGATGACGAGGTGAACTGCCCGCATTCAAAAGAACTTCTTGCGTGCTCAAATCTGCCGAAGGTGCGAGGGCAGATACGGGTACACTCTAGTTTCACATAAGCAGTAAGCAATAAGCTAATAAGCTGGTAAGCTCCTGAACTTCTGACTTGCCTGCGACATAGCTTACCGCTTACCAGCTTACCGCTTACAGCTAACCATGAGTATTCTCGATCTCAGCATATCGGAGTTGCATACAAAGCTTTTAAGGAAGGAGTTCTCCAGTGTTGAGCTGACGAAGGCATGTTTTGAGAGAATCAAAAAGCTGAATGCGAAACTGAATGCTTTCGTGTCGGTAAACGAGGAACAGGCGCTCAAACAAGCGAAAGAGGCGGACAAGCTGATTGCTGAGAAGAGGGCCGGTCCGCTCACGGGAATCCCGTGCGGACTGAAGGATGTTTTCTGTGAAAAAGGAATGGAGACTACGGCGTGTTCAAGAATCCTGAAAGGATTCAAGCCTCCGTACGATGCTACCAGTGTTGCGAAGTTGCGAGCGGCGGGGGTGGTGTTTATCGGGCACACAAATACGGATGAATTTACGATGGGTGCTTCCACCGAAACTTCCTGTTTCGGGGTGACGAGAAATCCGTGGAACATGGACAAGGTTGCAGGAGGATCTTCCGGCGGCTCGGCCGCCTCTGTAACCAGCGGCATGTGTGCGTTTGCCATGGGAACAGATACCGGAGGAAGCATCAGGCAGCCGGCGGCGTTCTGCGGATGCGCGGGGCTGAAGGTAACCTACGGACGAATTTCCAGAAAGGGAGTTATGGCTATGGCAAGCTCGCTTGATACCATCGGCCCTTTGGCAAAAAGTTCGGAGGATCTCGCCATTATTTTAAAAACAATAGCCGGTACCGATCCGGGTGATTCCACCACTCCCAAGGTTTCCGTTCCTGACTATGCGAAGGAGATTACGAAAAACCTGAAGGGACTTACCGCGGGAGTACCGAAAGAATACTTTATAAAAGGAATCAGCGCGGATGTTGAAAAGAAAGTAAGAGAGGCTGTGGCGGTATTTGAAAAGCTGGGAGTAAAGATCCGAGAAATCTCGTTGCCGCATACGAAGTATGCGGTGCCGGTGTACTACATCATCGCCCCGTCGGAGATAAGCGCGAATATGTCGCGCTATGACGGCGTGCGCTACGGTCCCGCCGCGACTGAAGCCAAGAGTCTACGTGAGTTTTATTCGACCAACCGCTCGAAGGGATTTGGCGATGAGGTGAAGCGAAGGATCATGATCGGCACGTATGCCTTAAGCGCCGGATATTACGACGCGTACTATTTGAGAGCACAGAAGGTGCGAACGCTCATACGGGAAGATTTTGAAAAAGCATTTTCGAAGGTGGATTTCATTCTTGCACCCACGTCTCCCACCACCGCTTTTGGTGTCGGGGAAAATTCGGATGACCCGTTAAAAATGTACCTTGCGGATATTTTCACCGTCGCGCCGTCACTTGCCGGCGTGTGCGGACTGAATGTTACGTGCGGCTTTGATTCGGGGAATCTCCCTGTCGGCCTTCAGATTATCGGGCCGCAGTTCGGAGAGGCTTTGGTGCTTCGCGCCGGCCATCAGTATGAAAAAGCAACTGAGTGGAGTAAGGTGGTACCCGCTCTTTAAGAAGAAATAATTTCGACCATTGAACCTATGCTCATTTTTCAGAACATTTCGAAACGGTTTGGCAATCACGAAGTTTTAAAAGAGGTGAATTTTAAGGTTGGAAAGGGCGATTTTATTGTCCTCACCGGCCCTTCGGGAAGCGGTAAAACCACCCTTCTGCATATGATTGTCGGAAAGCAGAAACCAACCTCCGGAAACATCTTTATAGACGGCCAGCCTCTCGCGACGCTCACCCGACATTCGCTTCAGATTGTGCGAAGAAACATCGGCATTGTGTTTCAGGATTTTGAACTTCTGCCATACAAGACCGTTTTTGAAAATGTGGCTTTTGTGCTGGAAGCTTGCGAAAAACCGGCCACTTTGATTGCAGAACGGGTTATGCAGGCGCTTTCGAAAATGGGAATCGCGCACCGAAAGGATGCTTTCCCGCGGGAACTTTCCGGTGGGGAAAAACAGCGTGCGGCTATCGCGAGAGCCATAGTGCATAATCCCCCGCTGCTTCTTGCCGATGAGCCAACGGGAAACCTGGACCAGGAAAATGTGGAGGCGATCATCGCGCTCCTTCAGGATATTCACGCGAACGGAACAGCTGTGATACTCACGACCCACAACAAGGAGATCATTAAGCATTTTCAGGATCGCAGAAAACGATTCGTGAACCTGCAGAACGGACACCTTGTGGAACAAGTGGGAACGCTCGGATAATGAAGATCTTCGATCTTCATTATCAAATCCGAAGCACTAAATCCGAAATTCGAAACAATATCTAATGACAGAAATACTAAATTCAAAACGGAAGTACAGAATTTCAGAAATGCCCACCCCCGCGAAGGCGGGGGTCCAGAACTGGAGTGCTTCAGAACTGGACCCCCGATCAGGTCGGGGGTGGGCTACATGAGTATGGTTTTCGTTTGGAATTTTGAATTTAGAATTTGGAATTTGTTTAGGATTTAGTGCTTCGTGCTTCGAATTTAATTAGGATTTAGTGCTTAGGATTTAGAGTTTAAAATTTTAAATCTTCAATTTAAAATTTTTATGTCTATTAAGACAGTTTATGTTTGTTCCAGTTGTGGAGAGACAAGCCCGAAGTGGCTTGGCAAATGTCCGCAGTGCGCGCAGTGGAACTCGTTTGTCGAAGACGCGGTTGATCATAAGACATTTAAGGCGATAGAGGCGAACGCGCGTGAAGTAATCAATCTGGATTTACGGAAAACGGTACGCAGTGAACCGATTATTACGGGTATTTCGGAATTTGACCGTGTGATAGGAGGCGGTATTGCGCCGGACTCTTTTACCTTACTTTCCGGAGATCCTGGCATTGGAAAATCGACACTCGCGCTGCAGATTGCGCTCATGGTTGCGAAACAGAAGAAGAAAGTTCTGTATGTTTCCGGCGAGGAATCGGTGGGACAAATAAGCCAGAGGGCAGCCCGGCTTGGCAGTACGGTACAGACTTTTTCAATGCTTTCGGAAACGAGTTTGGATTCCGTGATGGCAACGCTGGAAAAAGAGAGACCGGATTTTGTGGTGGCGGACTCGGCGCAGGTTTTCTCGTCCGCTTCGGCTTCCGGCATGGCCGGAAATATAGCCCAGACACGGAATGTCGCGGAGAATCTGATGCGCTTTGCGAAAACACGAGCCGTACCCGTAATTCTGATCGGGCATGTGAATAAGATGGGAGATCTTGCCGGACCGAAGGTCCTGGAACACCTTGTGGATACCGTGCTCTATTTGGAGGGAGATAAGTACGCGCAGTTTCGAATTTTGCGATCCCAGAAAAACCGTTTCGGTTCCACGAATGAGATCGGTGTTTTCGAGATGGAAAACAACGGACTGCGGGAAGTGACCAATCCGTCGAAGGCGTTTTTGGAGGGAAGAAAAAAGGATGCCGTCGGCTCTGTAATCACCTGCACCGTAGAGGGCACACGCCCGTTACTCGCGGAGATACAGGCGCTCACAACGCGGGCGAACTTCAGTTATCCGAAGCGGAACGCTTCGGGCGCGGACCTGAACAGAACGCAGCTTCTGATTGCCGTACTGAATAAGCATGCCGGCATAAAACTTGATGATCAGGATGTGTATGTGAACGTGACTGGAGGATTCCGTGTCATGGAACCGGCAACGGATCTTGCGATTGCTATGGCAATCGCGTCATCCAGACAAGGAAAGCCTGTTCCGTCGGACACGGTGGTGTTTGGAGAAATCGGGCTCGCGGGAGAACTCCGCCCGGTACCAAAGGTTGCACAGAGACTTGAGGAGGCTTACAGACTCGGGTTCAAACACGCGCTCATTCCTAAGACGTCAGGATTAGAGAAGACGAAGATCGGCATCACGGGAATTACGGACATCCGTGAAATGCTCCGCTTGCTTTAAAAAAAATCATGATGCGTTCATGAAGAATGCGCCGGAAGAACATTCCTTCCGGAATGTTTTGTGATAGGACGTATGTCTTATAACCGTATGTTTTTTGGCATGCCGAGAAAAAAACTCATTACGCTCTCTGCTGTTTTCCTGTGCGGATTTGCGCTTCTGTATGCGCTTTTTTCATCGCTCCCTGACGGGAAGCTTCGTATCTGTGCTTTGGACGTTGGGCAGGGAGACGCAATTTTTGTACGAACACCACTCGGAAAAAATATAGTTGTGGATGGTGGCCCGGAGAACACCGTATTACAGAAACTTGGGGAGCATCTTGGATTTTTTGACAGAACGATCGATCTTGTTATCCTCACTCATCCGCACAGTGATCATATAGACGGGTTGATTGAAATTCTGAAGCGATACAGGGTCAAACGCGTCGTTTTTAATCCAATCGAATACCACTATCCGGCATACGAGGAATTTTTGCGGATCCTTGAAAATACGGTTCCCTTTGATTTCGCGGACGCGTCTTCGGATTATCTGATCGAGCCGGATGTATATCTGGATATTCTCTATCCCCTTTCTTCACAGGTTGGCGAAAAGCTTGAAAATATAAACAACGCTTCCGTTGTTTTCGTGCTCCGTTACGGAAATACTCGCGCGCTTTTCATGGGAGACGCGGAAACAGAAGAGGAACGGGAGATACTTGAGAAGTTCTTCGGATATTTCCGCGGAGATTCTCAAGATCGGTCATCATGGTTCCAGAACCGCGACAAGTGAACCGCTTTTCCAAGCGGTTCAACCAGCGACCGCCATTATTTCCGCCGGAACGGATAATCAGTTTCAGTCATCCGCATGCGGAAACGCTCTCGCTTCTTTCGCGATACGGGACAGACGTGTTCATCACGAAGGATAGCGGGACGGGGTGCTGGGTGAGCGACGGGCAGCGGTTCAGTCCGTAAGGACGCCATGTGCCGTAGAGACGCCATGGCGGTGACGTGCAGACCGAGAGACGCCATGTCAGCCGTAGAGACGCCCCGACGCCGTAGAGACGCCCAAATTGGGCGTCTCTACGGCTAATTGTTGAACAGAAAATGGCAGACATCTCCATCCTTCATGACATACTCGCGCCCCTCCGAGCGGAGCTTGCCTTTTTCGCGCGCGCCGACCTCGCCGTTGCAGGCGATGAAGTCGTCGTAGGAAATAGTTTCTGATCGTATAAACCCTTTTTCGAAATCGGTATGGATGACACCGGCGGCCTTCGGCGCCGTATCCCCTTTTTTGATAGTCCACGCGCGGACTTCCAGCGGACCGGCTGTGAAGAAGGTTTGTAAACCTAATGTGTCATACGCTTCGCGTATGAGCTGATTTAAAGATGATTCTTTCATACCCATCTCTTTCAAATAATCCGCCGCTTCCGCTTCCGAGAAGTCGATCAAATCTTCCTCGATTTTTGCCGACATGGGAACAACCTTTGCCTTTTCATCCAGCCCCATCATCTCCTTAAGTTCCGGAATAGTGAGACTTGTGATCTGCTGTTCTGTTACGTTCGCGGCGTAGAGCATCGGCTTCCCTGTCATGAGATGCAGTTCTTCGTTTGCCGCCTGAAATTCTTCGGGAACATCCATTTCGCTCGCCACCTTTCCGGAGTCGAGCCACTCTTTCATTTTCATCGCAAAATCGAGATCGGCTTTGATTTTTTTGTCACCGGATTTTGATTCTCTCTCAAGACGCTCTATGGATTTTTCTATGGTTTGCAGATCGGCAAGAATGAGCTCGGTATTGATGGTCGCGATATCTTCTTTTGGCTTAATCGCCCCGGAAACATGGTGAATATTCGTGTCTTCAAAACAGCGCACCACCTGTAAAATCGCGTGACACTCGCGAATATTCGCGAGGAACTTGTTTCCCAACCCCTCGCCCTCGGAGGCACCCTTCACGAGTCCTGCGATATCCACAAACTCGCAGGCCGCAGGAACGATCTTTTTTGGATCCACTATCTTCGCCAGAGCATACAGGCGGCTATCGGGAACCATGACTATGCCGACATTCGGATCGATGGTGCAGAAAGGATAGTTGGCGGCAAGAGCGGTGCGCGCATGCGTGAGCGCGTTAAACAGCGTGGATTTGCCAACGTTCGGGAGACCGACAATGCCGATTTTCAGAGCCATGTTTTCCGGATTTACATGAAAAGCAGAACGATTGTGCGGCGGGGAATGAATTTTGTAAATTCAAAATTCATTGGAGCCGTAGAGACGCCCAATTTGGGCGTCTCTACGGCAACACCACGTCTCTACGGCAACACACATCCCCACGGCAACACCATGTTCATACGGAAATACTGCGCCCCTACGGATTTCTTGTGTTTCAGAAAATAGAGGCATGCTACGCATGCCTCTATGGTTTTTCTTGTCATTAGTCATTAGTACTGAATTTGCAGGCTTCTCCCCAAAATGGATGTGATCTCTTTCTTGAGGACGCACATTGCCATTTCACAGATAATGTTGAATCCGGCTTCGTTAACCATCGGGGTGGCGCTTTCCGGCTTCAGGGCGGCAATTAAAGCCTTTTCGCAAAATGGTATTTTGTTCAAGACTTCCCTGATTGCAAGTTCGTGCCTGAGCACGAGGAGAGTGGCGTTTTCGCCTCTCATGGGATCATTGAATCCGACTTCTTCGATGATGGCTTTTGCAACTTTTTCAAGAGTTGCTTTTGCCATATCCTGTTCGCCGGAGATCCATTCAAAGTTTACTTTTCTGATCATATGTTCCTCCTTCGGCTGTTGCCGAGATTGAATTTTTCAATTTTTCAAAGTTCGCAAAAATGACAAGGTCGCATTTTATTGCGATATAGCATGCTCTGTCAATGGGATATCGGCATAGAGAAATTCCCCGCCCCTTAAAAAAGGGGCGGAGGAGTTTAGAGTCCCTGTCTTTCTTTTGACTCTTCTTCGAGAATATTCCTTAAATCTTTTTGTGCAGCCTGGTAGGCCATTTTGGCGAGCAGTTCCTTACCTGCGATCCTACAGAGAATTTCCGGTTCGATAGTGCGGAGTATGGCCAGAATTCCTTTCTCATTTTCCATCAGGTATTCCATGGTGGCCTTATCACTTGGCAGACTTAAGCCAAGTTCGTTCACTACAAACAAGGCAATATCTTCCGGTGTTTCAAGGATGTTACTCGGTACTTTTTCCCCACTCATTTTTTATCTCCTTTTCGAAAAAAAATTTTTTATAAAGACAGAGGGCGGCTTTGTATACCTTCCGGCAAAAAAAGTCAAAATGGTTACCCTTTTTCCCGGCTATGGGATTCTGTGAGGGCGGCTATGCCAAGACCGAAACTGAGCCAGAGATACTGCTGGCCGGCAAAAGAGCTTTCGAGCATAAAACTCGTGTTCCACATGATAAAGAGAGCAATCCACATGGCGGCAACCACGAAACATGCGGGTGAGGAGCGGTGTATCCGGAGAATGATGAAAAGCCGCAACCAGAGAAGTGCTGAAACACATAGGCCGAGAATACCGCTTTCAATAAGTTGGATAACGAAGATATTCGGGAACGGGATAAGTTCCCAGGGTTTTAAAATGTAGTCCGCGACATCGCGCATAAAAAACGAATAGGAGGATGCTCCGACTCCAAGTGGATTTTCCATGAAAATTTTCGCCGCGATCCATATCCGTTCCGGAAGTGCGGCAAATACGTTTTCTCCGGAAATAAGTGATGTCAGAAAGACCAGGCATGCCACCAGGAATAGCGCACCCGGAAGTGCTAATCCCTTCATGAAGCGCGCCTTTCCGGACATAATGAGCAAAGAAACTATGCCGCCTAACGCCGCCACCCACACGGAGCGCGAGAATGTGAGAATGAGAATACCGAAAAGAAGCGCGAGGATGACTGCGTGTCTTCGTAGGGGGGCATTTTCTTCGCTTTCCAGAAGCTCATCCTTTTCACGAATGATAATAATGTACAAAAATAGAGCAATGGCCGTTATGGTGGCGAGAATGTCGGGATGAAAGAGTGTCCCATGTGCTCGAAGCCACAATTGATCCTGCATCGCGAAACGGGCAACGGTGATATCGGTGGACATAAGAATCGGCTCACCGATGACCTGAAGACCCAGATCTCCCTGCAGAAGATACTGAAATAAGGCTATGCCTCCCTGCAAAAGAATGGAGGCTACTATGATCTGTATCCACCATCGCAGGCGCCCGGGCATGTTTATGATCATAAAACACGCCAGAATTCCTTCCGCTATACGTGCCGCTTTCCCGAATATAAGCTCAGGGTTTTCTGACCACGCGAGGGGCATAAGGGTGGCTACACCCAAAGCGCACGCGACCAGCATAAACGCTTTGTCGCCGACACGAAGATCGTGGAGGTGGTGCGAAAAGAGCAGGTAGATGCCGAAACAGAACGCAGCGAGTATGAGAAAAATGTCGGCCGCGTACACAAAAATGGCTACATACTCAGAAAACAAGCCGCTTTTGAAGGCCACTCCTCCGAACATCAGGGTTCGTATTTGCAGAGGAATCGTGAAGAGATAGAGCGTAAACAGCGCTCGTGCAAGGGAAATCGAAATGGTTTTTCCAAGACTCATACCGTTCGTTTTTTACTTTTTCCACTATATCAGCCCTGGCTATATCGTCCAAAATTTCCGCCCTGAAAAACCATTGATACCGCCTTGCGAAAAAAGTCCCATTTTGCTATAGTCTCACTGCTTTTTTGAGACCATCTGTCTTTTTCTTATGCCAAAAAAACCTAAAAAAACGAGTGATAGTAAAGAGCCCAAGAAGATAAAAAAAGTTGAAAAAACCGAGAAGCCGGCGCCCGTGGAACCTGTAACGGAAGCAAGCGGTGGCGGAGATGACGCCGCTCAGGAAAGTATTCTTTCCGGAAGCGGAACGGTGGAAGGAAGAGATATCGTTTCCGAAATGGAAACGAGTTATTTAAACTATGCCATGAGCGTGATCGTTTCACGCGCGCTTCCCGATGTGCGAGATGGTATGAAACCGGTACACCGCAGAGTGCTTTTTGCCATGCATGATACCGGTCTTACTTCGTTCGCGAAATTCAGAAAGTCCGCTACCGTCGTCGGTGAGGTTATCGGTAAATATCACCCGCACGGAGACCAGGCGGTATATGACACCTTGGTTCGTTTGGCGCAGGATTTCTCCATGCGCTATCCGCTCGTTCATGGACAGGGTAACTTCGGCAGCATCGATGGTGACAGCGCTGCCGCCATGAGGTACACCGAGGCGAAACTTACAAAGATTGCCGATGAGATGCTCGCCGACATTAATAAAGAAACGGTTGATTTTCAGCCGAACTACGATGGTAATCATATGGAACCGAAGGTGCTTCCGGCAAAGGTCCCACAACTTTTACTCAATGGAACCGTGGGTATTGCCGTTGGTATGGCTACCAGCATTCCTCCGCACAACTTAGGGGAGATTGTTGATGGCACTATCCATCTTATCGACCATCCGGATGTAACCATCGAAGGACTCATGGAGTTTATCAAGGGTCCCGATTTCCCGACGTATGGCGTTATTTATGACGTCAACGCCATCCGCGAGATGTACACCACGGGACGTGGTGGCATAGTCGTGCGGGCGGTTGCCACCGTTGAAGAAATGAGCGGGGGCAAAAGCCAGATTATCGTTACGGAAATTCCGTATCAGGTGAATAAATCAAATCTCATCATTAAAATTGCCGAACTCATACAAGATAAAAAGATTGTCGGCATTTCCGATATCAGGGATGAAAGTACTCTTGAAGAAACTGTGCGCATCGTGATTGAACTCAAGCGCGACGCGTACCCGAAGAAGATTTTGAACCAGCTGTATAAATACACGGCGATGCAATCCACATTCAATATGAACATGATTGCGTTGGTGGACGGTATCCAGCCGCATTTACTGAATTTGAAGTCGTGCCTTGAATACTTTGTGAAGCACCGACAGGAGGTGGTTGTCCGAAGAACGCAGTATGATCTTAAGGTTGCAAAGGCGAGAGCGCACATATTGGAGGGCTTAAAGAAGGCCTTGGATCATATTGATGAGATTATTAAGACCATCAAGCAGTCCAAGGATAAAGAGGAGGCGAAGGAGAACCTCATGAAGAAATTTAGGTTTTCCGATCTGCAGGCGCAGGCGATTTTGGATATGCCGCTCCGCACACTCGCAGGACTTGAGAGGAAGAAAATTGAAGATGAATTGCAGGAAAAACTCGAGCTCATTAAGTTTTTGGAAGCGCTTCTCGCGAGCCCAAAGAAAATTCTTGGCGTTATCAAGGATGAACTTATGGACATCAGACAGCGGTTTGCCGATGAACGAAGAACCAAAATCGTTCCTCATGCCGTTGGCGAATTCAGCGCGCTTGATACCATTCCGGATGAACCGATGGTGGTCGCGTTGAGCCGGGAGGGTTATGTAAAACGTGTGAACCCGATTGCCTTCCGAACACAAAGACGCGGAGGCAAGGGAATCATTGGCGCCACCACGAAGGAGGAGGATGAAATTACGCATCTCGTGTGCACGAGCAATCATAATTTCATGCTGTTCTTCACGAATCTCGGAAGAGTTTTCCGACTTCCCGTGTACGATCTTCCGTCGGCAAGCAGGACCGCGAAGGGACAAGCCATTGTGAACTTCCTCCAGCTCCAACCGCAGGAGAAAGTGCGAACGATGATTACGGTGAAATCCAAACTTCCGGAAGGAGAATTCTTACTCATGGGTACCGAAAGGGGGTACATTAAAAAGACGCCGATTGTTGATTTTGAAAATGTTCGCAAGAGCGGTCTTATAGCCATCAAGATCCGCGAGGGCGATAGCCTGGAGTGGGTCATGCCGTGCTCCAAGGCTCAGCAGGTTATGCTCGTAACACACGAAGGAAAGGGCATTCGTTTCAAGGAGGAAGATGTGCGCCCGATGGGACGCGCGTCACAGGGTGTCCGAGGCATCAGACTTAAGGGATCGGATAAGGTTGTAGACATGAGCCTTGCCATTGATCCGGACAAACAGAGAATTATGGTCGTCATGGAAAACGGCATGGGTAAATCCACGCCGGTGAGCGAATACCGACTGCAGTCACGCGGAGGAACGGGTGTGAAAACCGCGAATGTAACCGCGAAGACAGGAAGAGTTGTCGGAGCCAAGATTCTGGACGGATTCGACGGTGACCTTATCATCATCTCTTCGAAAGGACAGACCATTCGCTTCCGCACCTCCGATATCCCGACACAGGGTCGTGCTACGCAGGGCGTGTATCTTATGCGACTCGCGCCGGACGACAGAGTGGCTTCCATCTCTTTGATTGCCAGCCTTGATTTAGTGGAAAAGGGCGAGGAAGCAACTGAAGAACAGGAGGAGGCGGAGACACCGGCTGTTAAGCCGGTGACGGCTGGAAAGCAGTAAGCCGTAAGCGGTAAGCTGTAAGCTTGCGTCACAGCGGGTAATTCGTGAATTACCTCTGCGGGTTTGATGTGGCCGGGCGCGAGATCTCGCGCCGCTACGGAAATGCAAAGCATTTCCACGCTCGGGTTCTGTTATGCTAGGATACCCCGTGTATTCTTTTGCATATCATTATGAAAAAAATTCTTGGATTTCTTCTTGTGTGTATTCTTGGAACCGCGAGCGCGTTTGCCATTTCGGAGAAGGAAACGACTGAACGGGTGTTCTCGGATATCGGGAGCGGCACGGCTCACTCCGAAGCCATACTCGATCTCTATTCCCGCGGTATTATCCGCGGATACGAGGACGGAACGTTTAAGCCTTTGAAAAAGATTAACCGCGCTGAGTTCACTAAAATTATTATCGAAGCTAATTTTCCCGGGAAGGCTCTCGGTCAGAAATGTTTTTCGGACGTGAAGGATGAATGGTTTGCGCCATTCGTGTGTTTTGCCAAGGGAAGAAGCATTGTGAAGGGAGATCCGAGCGGCAATTTCCGTCCGGGAAACGATATCAATACCGCGGAAGCCTATAAGATCGTATTTGAGACCATGTTGAAAAATCCGATCTATGACACGAAGGGCGAATGGTATCAGAGGTATCTTGAGTATGCGGAGGCTCTTAGTCTTGCATTTTCGGAGGACCTGAACCCAACGATGTCCGTTACGCGCGGTGAAATGGCGGAAATGATCTACCTGATTCTTCAGAACAATGAGATCGGTGAGTACGAGCAAGCCATACTGGACCTTACGAATGTTGAACGTAAAAAGATGGGACTTGATCCCCTTTCATATAATAAGATTTTGGAAAAAACCGCGTATCTGCATGCCAAGGACATGCACCAGAGAGACTTTTTCAGCCACGTGAATCCGGACGGAGAGGATGCCGAGGAGAGAATGAAACCGTACTATGAGGACAGACAGTGGACGAGCCGCCTGACGGGAGAAAATATCTGGGAGTGGGAAAAGCCGATTTCGTATAACGCAACTGACCTTGCGGCGGATGTTATGAACGGCAACTTCGGCTGGATGCAATCCCCTGCTCACCGCGATAATATTCTGAATCCTAATTTTCTGGAACTGGGCGTCGGATACTACCGCGCCAAGAACGGCAAGGTTTTCTTTGTGCAGAATTTCGGGGGGATGGGGTTCTAGGCAAGCTGTAAGCGGTAAGCGATAAGCTGTAAGCATTGGCTTCATGTATTTCGTGTGTGCGAGGACGCCCCCGTTCCATAGGGATTGATGGCATGACAAAAAACGCGTGCGGGGTGAGTCCACAGGAAAACACCTGCGGGCTTACTATTTCTTTGTTATGTCTTTGGCGGCACCATCGTTGAATCCGAGAGCCTTAAGTTGATTCATTATTTTTGACGCCTCATCAGCCGTCGGTTTATTGGCGTTATTCTGAATGCCCTTTATCTTTTCGTAGATTTTCTCCGCGATATCTTTGGCATTTTCATTACTCACCAGAGGAGCAAGATGTGCTGGATTCTTTATAATATTCTCTATTACCCTATCTCCTGTAAGTTCTCTTGAAATATCTGTTGATCCCGTTTTGTTTTCAAGCCCTGTGATCCCTAGGTTTTCCCCAACCTCCCTTAACCCGCCTGTTGGTGTTCTTCCGGCTGTTGCCGATGCGCTTTTAAGTCGCGTTATCTGATCATTGGTGAGTTTGAACTCTCTTTGAATTGCATCCATGACTTTTCCATTGCCTAAAATATCGTTTGGCTGCGTGGCATTCTTTACATCATTTTCGACCCCTGCTTGGTCTGCCATAACCTTAAGTATTTCCACTTTCTTATCATCACTCATGTGAGGCCAGTTGTTTATAACATTCTGATTGACTTTTTCGTTTTTCGTATCTCCGCCGGATTTTATAAAGTCCTCGTATGCCATGTCTGCCTTGTCTTTTTTATCGAGAGTTCCCGTGAAATATTTGCCCACTCTCTCGCCCTCCTTTGCCGCATGATCTTTCGGGAATCTTTGGATTCCCTCCCATGCTGTTCCAAGCGATGAGATTGACACGCTTTTTCCGCCACCAAGCGGAACGATTGGAACAAGCTGTAACGGAGCTTTGCCGACGAATTTGGCGGTACTTTCAACTCCAGTCCTAATCTTGTCGACCATGCTCTTAGCCATAGTTTTATCCGTTGCTGAAAATACGCCGACCCAGATGAGGGCAACGCTTGCGATACCGTACATGATACGGTGGATCGATCCGTCGCGCGTAAATTCACCGCCGGTGAGCATAATTTCTTTGGAGAAATCGCCCAGGCCCACAAGCGACATTTGTGAAATCATCACAAAACCTATGGACATGGGTATGGCCATTTTAAGCGGCACGAAGGCGTGATCTAAGAATGTTGTTTTTATATCCGAGCTTCCTATCTTCACCTCTCCCAAAAGTTCCGGGAAGGCTATCTGCACCGCCGCGAGCGGCGAGAGCGCTATACAGATCCACAGCACTATGACTCTGACTATGAGCACTATGAACATGGCGAGATACGCCACGGCATAGATAATTCCGAATATAAACGAGAATGGCGCGTTGATAAGCAACGCCTCCCAGTCTTTGGCGTCGAGCGGAACTTTGGCGATGTTTTGGATTCCCTGATATCTTGTGGCGAGCACCCACGCGAAGTTATTGGTGCGTATCTGATCCGCGCTTCCGATCTCAACAAAGTCTTCTGCACTATTACCGGTTACCTGAGCCACGCAGACATCAAAGAATGACACGATGGGCACTCCCTGTTGGTACACTCCGGTATCGCTCTTGCCGCCCACATACGCAACCTCACCGGTTGCCTTTCCTGTCGCAGTCTTCTTCATCTCATCTATTTCGCTTTTGTTAAACGAGCATTTATAGCTTTTATACATCTTCAGCGGCGTTGAGTTTTCCGCCGTGAACGCACCCATATCTGGTACGCTTTGGGGCAGGGCGAATACCGCCGTTGTGAGCACGTTGTTTACATCCAATATCACGCGCGCCGCAAGGAAGGTGAAGTTCACCGCAATGAGCGCGATGGCCATTTTCGGGAGGAATTTTTTGAGGGCATAACTTCCCTCGCCCGCTCCGAATCCCGCAACGTTGATAAATGCCACTACAACAAGAACGATGGCAAACGCAACGTTCACAATATTGCGTACGAATATCCAGATGATCTGCAATTTTTCCCCCATGGACCCATCCAGAATGAATGTGTTATCCATAAGGTCCGACATCCAGTACAGCATGAACATCACAAGCGCACCCATGATTTTAAGCAGGAACACCGCGATCTGAGCGAATACGCTCGATGCTTGAGTGAGGGTTTGATTGAGTTTATTCATGGCATCCGTCGTACTTCCTGCGGTATCCGTTTTCCTTGTCCTCGGTTGATTTTTGAGCTTGGATCTGCGGGTGTGGCTGGATTCTGAGTTTCTTCTTGAGCCAGTGTCTTTCCAATGACGCTGTCTTCCATTCTTTCAATAGCATGCCCGGTTGCTCCGCCAATGGAGCTTGCGAGATTTTCGACTCCCGCTTTTTGCAAAACAACCGCGCATACGACTGAAATTAAGCACACGGTGAGTGACACCCGAATCCACGGGAATCTCCAGATCGCCCTAACAATCTTAAAAAGAAATCGTATTGGTTTGTTTTTGATACTCATGTGCGTTTTAAAGTCTTTTACTCCAGTTAAAAAGTTTTTTCATTACCTTCATGAATGCGAGTGAAGGAAAGGTAACGTCCGCTATGCTCCCCACAACCGTCTGGAGCGCGCCTCTTGTCACCGCCTCTTTCGCCTCTTCTCCCACCATCCCCACTACCCCTCCGGCCTTCTTTTGCTTTGGCGTTTTACCCTCTTCAATTCTCTGGTTTGATCTTGTATCCGGTGTGGTTCTTTCGCCCGTGGCTGACTGCTGTATATTATTCCCTGCCATTCCCTGTCTCTGCCCCGTTGGCGTTCCGGCGCCGACAGATCCCCCTGCTTTTCCACCTGCTGCCGCTCCTAGACCCTTTGGAACCTGAGGCACGGCTTTCGGTTTTTTTGGAATGTTCGGTTCTCTCTTTGCCACACCTTCATCTTCATTCGGTTCCGGTTTTTCTTCTGCCTCCAGCCCCGTCGGGGCGGCCGGCACGTTCATCTCTTCTTTTTTCTCTTTTGCCCGCAACTCCTCTTCATACTTTTTTGCTTTTTCATCCTCCTCCATTTTTTTAAATTCTCCCCCTTGCCCCTCGGCCTCTTTTTTCTGCGTTTCCGTAAGCCCCAGAGATACAAACTGCTGCTGCATATATTCCTTTTCCCCCTCGGAAGCCTTTTGCTGCACCTTGCCTGTGCTTTGTATGAGGTCGCTGATGTTTTTTATCTCTTTTTCTTCTTTCATTTTTGTGTGTTACACGGTCATGCGGACAAATGCCCGCGGGTTTTGTATAAGACGCGCATGAGCCAGAAGCAGCGCGAACGCTTTTGGAGCTTCGCTTTTGAACGGCTCTTCGGTTTCGATCCCTTCGGGAAAGTTGAGGCCTACGCCTGCCGACTGTCGTATGCTTGGCACCACGCCCGGTTCGATGGATTCCTTTGGTATATTCGCTTTGGGAATATTTTTCCCGCGCTCTATGCCCGGATATTTCGTATCTTTGTTGAGAATTATGTTTTTCCACACAACGCTGTAGAGATTGGAAACAGTGGTCACCGACCCTTCCCAGAGTCCCTGCACCGTGGAACCGGCCGTATCTTCGTATCCGTTTCGGACCGCTTCTGCCAATTTTCCGTAGAATGGCTGATCCTGTGGCTGTAAATTGTTGAATCCGTCCACGAGTATTTTCGCCAGACCGCCCATTTTAATGTTCTTTCTGTCCTGTACGGAAATACCGTATTTTTCCGCAAATTCATTTGTAAGCGTAAGAAATCTCTTTGCGGCCTGTATTCTTTCCCTGCCGTTCTCGTAGGCTGTTTTAAGCTCTTCCGGGAGTTTGGTCGTATCGAGAGTTTTCTGCTCCAGGCTTTTTAAGTGATCCACATCCCGTATGTCATTCAGAATCTGAAGGTTGAATTCCGCTCCGGATCCTGAATACATCTCTTCCAAAATTTTTGTGTTTACTCCGTCAGACTGCTCAAAAAACAGATCACCTTTCCACGACTCTTTCATGGCTCTTACAATACGGTCGCTCGGCCTGTTCTCACTGACGCGCTCCCAGGTCTTTGCGGCCTTTTTTTCAACTTTTTCGTATCCTTCACCTGCCATTTCCTTTGCCCCCTCAACCACTCCCTTCATGGTTCCTATAGGATTATCACTTAAGGCAACTGCCCCAAGCGCTCCAAACAATGCTGTTTGCATAACACCTCCCGCGAATTTCTTCCGATTTCCCCAGGATTCCGATATCTGCGCTTTGATCTCTTTTACCGCCGTTTTCGGATTGGTAAGATTCTTCATGAGGGTAAAGCTGAATCCCAGCATCGGCCCGAGCACGTTGGCGAATGCGCTTGTAACCGCCCAAACACCGGCAAGTCCTCCACTGGCTTTCAAAAGAAAGCTCCCGCGTGAAATAGAGGCATTTTTCCCAATGCTTTCTATTAGTGGCTGGATGACTCCGAACGTAGTGCCTTCCTGCATGTTGAGCCCAAGTGATCGCAACCTTTTTCGCACGTCGGCGGGAATATTTTTTACCCCTAATACTTTTGCCGTTTGAAGCAACATTTTCCCGGGATCCTGTTTGTCAAAATTTTCTCCAAGTCTTTTTTTAAGGATATCAAGACACGCCTGCTGAACACCGGCGTAATGAATAAGATCTTCCCGCGCCTCTCTCATCCCGGCGGCATCCGCCTCCGTAAGGATGGCGTCTATCAGCTGATCTTGATTGAATCCATCCGGCAACCTGTTGTTTTCGTTCGCCCGCAGCGCCAGATTCCTGGACATTGCTTCGAGCACGCGTGCGAGATTGCTGGAATATTCCGCATACTCTTTTTCCTCTTTTTCGCTCAGGGTTATACCTTTTTCGCGCGCTATTTTTATATCTTTCGCGAGAAGGGAAAGTTTTGGATCTCTTTTTAGAACCTGATATTCCTGAAAAGCTTTGATCGCTTCCTGAAAGTTCAGGCTCTCTTTACCGACCTCTTTTGGCGCTTCTTTCTTTTCCGTGTTCTCGGAAACCGCGCGTTCGGGCTCTTTTTCGAGCATGCACAAACGGCTCTCTTCTTTCATCCCGCTGTGTGAAAATCGGTAAATCATACTTTACAATTTGAATTTACGGGCAAGGGCATCAACAAAACCCTCCTCTTTTCCCGCCTGTTCGGGTACCTGCGTAAGGAGATAATCGCGAAGATCGCCGGGAGAAATTCCCTGCGTGAGTTCAATGGAAACTATCTTTACCAACCCTTTATTTAAGCGAATATTCAGCGTTGTGAGGTGTGGCGGACTGTAGAGAATCCAGAATGATTGAATGGTGTTGTATGGATAAAATCTCGGACCGAAATGCACGCCCATTTCCGATATGATTACGTTCACGTTTCTTGGCTTCTGTTGCTGGGTAATGTAGTACACACCACCAAGAAGGATGAATGCGATTGCCATGGATGCGGACCCGGTGAATATGCCGATAAGCACGAAAAGAAGCACTATGGCTCCGGCGATCATGAACCAGCGCTTATCTTTTTCATGGTGGATGTATTCGGGTGTCTCCCAAGAAAAGATTGCACGATTTCTTGCATCGACGCCGGCCGCTCCGGGGGTTTCTCCACCGGGGGCGGGCTGCGGAACATTTTTTGTGTTTTGGTTTTCCATACGGTCAAATATTTCATATAATTATACCAGAAACGGCTTACTTTAACAATAAAAACCACTGTTTTCGCCCCACTTTCCCGTGGGTTTTGGATACTTCCATTCATCAGGATTTTGTATGAAGGTTTTGATACTTGCCGGCGGGTTCGCCACACGCCTGTGGCCGCTTACGGAAAAAAGGGCTAAGCCGCTTTTGACGCTTGGGGGAAAGCCTATAATAGGCCATATTCTGGATAAGATTCCGAAAGAATATGAGGTTATTGTTTCCACCAATAAGGCTTTTGAGGCTTCGTTCCGTGAGCTGTTTCTCCGTTTCCCCGACCGGAAATTACAGCTTTTTATCGAGGATTCCGAGTCGGATGACGCCAAAGTCGGAGCTTTGGCGGCAACCTCGCTTGCCATCAGGACATTGAAGATTGATGAACCTCTTCTGCTTATTGCCGGGGATAATTATTTCGATTTTCCTTTGAGCGATTTCATACGGGCTTACGACGGGACTCCGATGCTTGCGGTTTTTGACACCCAGTCCCTTTTTGAGGCAAAAAAGTTTGGCGTTGTCACCGTTTCCGGTGACAGGGTGGTTGCGTTTGCCGAAAAGCCGGAAAGTCCGACATCCACTCTGGTTTCCACGGGCATCTACCTCTTTCCTCCCGATCTATTTCCGGAGATTGTTGCGTTTTCAAAGACCCACCGCGATAACTTGGGCTCGGTTTTTGAGCATCTTCTTGAGAAATCCCCTATCCGAGCTTTTCGTTTTACCGGAAAATGGATCGACATCGGTTCTTTCCAGGCCTATCTGGACGCGCATACGGCGCTCTGCACATCCCGCATTGTTCCAAAATCGGTTACGGTTGAAGCCAGCACCATCGGCGACCATGCGGATATCGGAGAACGTACGAAGATTTCCGGATCCACCATTGAAAATTCAATTATCGGTAAAGATTGCATCATTACCGATTGCGAAATCAGGAACAGTATTGTGGATGACTATTCACGACTTTCCGAGGTTGACCTTGACCATAAGATGATTCGCTCGGGGAGCGAAATTTCGCGCTAAAATCCTCCGGATAGGCTGACTACAAGGCGGAAAAAGTGCGGTTGTGAAGGGAGAAACTTAGTGTTACAGTACTCCCGATTTTTACACGTATCTCCTTTCACAATGAAACGCCCTTGGAAACAACTTGTGCTCATTATCGTCCTGGCACTTGTTTTTGGTTTTGCCGATTATCCGTTTAAAGGTGGTGCCTCGGATATTCCTGTAATCGGCCCCGTGATCACCTGGTTCAATTCTCAAAAAGTACACCTTGGTCTCGATCTGCAGGGTGGCACGCAGCTTGATTATGAGATTGATCTTTCTGAAGCGAATAAGCGCAATGCCAACAATAATCCTGACGATGATGTGAATGTTGCGGATCTCATTCAGGGAGTGAAGGAGGTTATTGAGAATCGTGTCAACGCGCTCGGCGTTTCCGAACCGAACATTTATCTTTCGGATATCGGTGATGAACACCACATTGTGGTGGAGCTTGCCGGAGTGAAGGATATCGAGGAGGCCAAGCAGAAGGTTGGGAAGGTGGTGCTTCTTGAGTTCAAGGAGCAAAAGGAGGAGCTCGATCAAAGGGAAGATCAGGTTATTATGGGAAGAGCCAACCAGATTTTGGGACGGGCGAGAGCCGGCGAAGCCCTTCAGACACTCAGCTACGAAGTCGCCGACGAATATAATGCCAAATATATCGATGAGGGATGGACATATTATGATGATCTTAATGAATCATTTGCGAACCACATCAAGACATCCGCGGTTAACCGCGTTATACCGCAAACGGTATCCGCTGTGGACGAATATGTGTACACCGGTAGCGGCGTTGTTGCCGACGGTGGTTACAATGTGATTAAGGTATTGGATAAAAGAACCACGCTCCGAAGGGATCCGAAGAATGCCGAGGACTTTGTGACGGTTGCAAAACAGGTTTCTGCCGATAAGGAGATTTCGCTTGATTATAAGCGCGAGAAAGAGTTTTCGCCCGCTATAGCTGCCGCTCTTCAGGAACTCTCTAAGGGGGATGTAAGTGATGTCATCGAAGATGCACGCGGCTATTTCATTTACAAAGTGGATGACAAGATCGAGAAGAATGCGGAAGGCAATTACATCCGCGCAAGACACATACTCATCAAGACGGATGATATAAAAAAACTTGAGTCCCTTAAGGAAATCCCCGTGAGCACACCCGACGCTGAAAAAGCAAAGCTCACAGCGGAAAATAAGGTCATTGAAGCCAAGAATGAAGTGATCAAAAAAGAAAATGATAAAATTTTTGAATCGAACAGGCGCGCCCGTGAGCGTGCCGAGGATATTCTCCGCCTTGTGAAAACGGAGGGTGAGGATTTTGGAGTGGCTGCACTGCAACTTTCGGAGGATGACGGGTCCAAGGAAAATGGCGGCGATCTCGGATTTTTCAAAGAGGGCGCCATGGTGGCCGCTTTTGAGGAGGCCGCTTTTGATCTTAGTAAGGGAGAAATATCCGATGTTGTGGAATCTGAATTCGGATATCACATCATCCAGGTGACTGATAAGAAGGGCAAGGATGCTCTTTATAAGGTTTCTGTGATGCGAGTTTGTTTCGCCGGTGCCACCGATTGTGTAACACAGGTGAGCAAGGATGATGCCCAGAAACAGGCTTCCGAAGCCATGAGGCGAGTTCGTGAGGAAACACAGGTCAAGTGGGAGCGCATCAAATTTTCTACCATGCCGGATCCGTGGAAAGCCACCGGTCTTGACGGTAAATACTTTAAACGTGCGGATGTTGCGTACGATCAGACCACGTTCCAGCCGTACGTTGCCATAACTTTCGACGGCGAAGGAGCCAAACTCTTTGAACAGATTACTGAGAAAAATGTCGGCAAGCCGCTCGCCATCTTTGTCGGCGGTGAGCTTATCTCCGCTCCACGCGTGAGCGAAAAGATTGCCGGTGGACAAGCGCAGATTACGCTTGGCGAACCTAACCAGCAGAAAGCGCTTAAGGAAGCCACTTCTCTTGCACGAAACTTGAACGCAGGGTCTATCCCCGCTCCTTTGAAAAAGCCGAATGAGTTCAGCATTTCGGCGTCTCTTGGAAGTGATGCCCTCCAGAAGAGCTTGTATGCCGGACTTATCGGCATAATCGTCCTGGCTATTTACATGGTTTTGTATTACCGCCTTTCCGGTGTGCTCGCCATACTGGCACTTTCTGCGTATGCGCTCTTCCTGATTTTTGCTATCCAGTCGAGCATACCAAGCTGGCTCGCACTCCTCATCACGGGAGTGATGTGGCTGTACTTTGTGATGAAGCTCTTCTCTTCGCAGATTGACGGCTGGTCGAAGGCGGTATTTGTGGTTATGAGCGTCTTTGGTATATTCTTCGTCTCGTCGGTGCTTGCGAATCCTATTGTACTTACGCTTGCCGGTGTCGCCGGAGTTATCCTCTCCATCGGTATGGCTATCGATGCCAACATTTTGATTTTTGAGCGCATGAAAGAGGAGTTTAGAAATGGCAGAAGCTTCACTTCCGCTGTGGAGGTGGGATTTGAGAGAGCATGGAGCTCAATTCTTGACTCCAACGTTTCTTCGCTCATTACCTGCGCCATTCTTTACTTCTTCGGTACGAGCATCATCCGCGGATTTGCTATCAACCTTGCGGTTGGTATCTTAATCTCCATGTTCAGTGCCGTTACGGTGTCGCGAACGTTACTCCTTCTCTTCTCCGGTTCAGCCGTTTCGCGCATACGTTCTTTATGGAGCAGGAAGTAATACATTATTCAAAATAATCACTATTCAAAAGATTCAAAATTCTCGTTCGAGTCTGAGCCTGAGGGCTCATCCCTCAAGTCGAAGACAAAGATTCAAAATTACTGTATTTCTGTAATTTTTTAATCTTCAATCTTTCGAATCTTGAATGTAGTAGGCCTGTACTCTTTACGTACGATATATGAAAGTTTTCCCTTTCGGTCTTGCCGCCGGTATCACGTGGGCGCTTTTCATTCTCCTCGTATCAATCGCCGCGATTCTTCGCCCCGAATGGGCAAATGCCAGCGCATGGATTGCCTCTTTTTACATTGGGTACGACACCTCATCTGTAGGCATCATCATCGGAATGGTCTGGGCGCTTGTGGACGGGTTTGTTGGCGGCGCGTTTTTCGCGTGGCTGTATAACCTGATTGCGAGAAAATAGAATTGTATCCGTATGGACGCCCCGACGGGGCGTCCATACGGAAAACGTATTTTGAATGTTAGTAGCGGAAAAGCGGATATGGAGACGGGAACAGTTGCTCCAGTTGCGGAAGATCGTTTGCTGATATATACCCTTTCATTTCTCTTCCTTCTCGTATCGCCCGTTCGGTAAGAATTTGCAGGTGCGTGTGCGTAAACCAGCCGCCACTGTTTTCACGCTCGCCGATGATGCCTATGGGATCACCGCCCTTTACCGTATCCCCTTCGTGCACGAGATGATCGGAGACAAGGTGCCCGTAAAATGAGTAAAAGACCGTATCTCCCTGGTGGTGCTCAAGAATGAGAAATCCTCCGTAATTTCCCACCCCTTCTTCAATGTCCGCTCTCCATACTCTTCCATCGATGGGGGCAAAGAGTGTGTATCCGGGTGGAACTATGATGTCGAGACCGAGATGATATATTCTGCCTTCGTTAACGATTTGCGGATAGTCGCTCAGGAGATTCCTCCTTTCTTCAAGGTATCGTCCGATCCCCCATTCCGCACCGCTGTTTCGCAATTCGTCCATGATCTGTCTTTGAAAAACATCAAAGTTTCTTTTGTCGTACGATGCGCAGCGCGGATTACCGGAGGAGAAGTTAAAAATATGCGGCTCGCCCCTCAGCTGTTCGCCGAAAATCGGGTGAATAACAGTATTACTGTTGAGTAGATTGAGTGGGTACATGTTGTGGTTTGGTTATAAGTGTATTCGGTCTTGTGTTTGTGATTTTTGTATACATGGTGCGGTAATAGTGCTGCAAGCCTTGGAGGAAAACAGGAATTTTCGCTTTCTGATAGTTACGAAAACGCAGCCATTGAGGCTCATCATCCGGATACACCGGCGTCCCCTCCTTGTCGCAAATGACGGCACCCGCATCTATTTCGGCATCAACAAAGTGCAGCGTTGAGCCCGTGAAGAAATACGGCTCGACTTTTGTGAACGCATTGTCCACTCCTCTTTTTTCACCGTTTGCCCGGTCAATCGCATCCTGAGTAGGCGTGAGACCTCGAAGTTTATGAGGGTGATCTTTGTGCGTTATCGCCGGATGAATATTGAGCACTCTCCCAAGCAGCCCGTATACCTCCGGCCGTATCACGTTCACCAGCTGCATAATAAGGTGATCGGAAATAATAATGTCCGCCCCTTTCTCATCCATTATTTGCACCAAGCGTTCCTCAAATTGCGCTTTGCCGTAAGCCCTTCCCTGAACATCGTCACTAGGAAGGAAACGAAAATCTGAAGGCAAATTCTGTGTTATTTCACCCAGAGTTTCTCCGGTATTTTCCATAACGAGATCGAGCGGATATGCCCACGCCTGATTTTTTTCAGGATCTATGTGAAATGTTCCGCCGGTGTCGCGCTGGTGTGCTACGTCATCGTACACAATACCAACAATATTTATGCACCGGGCGATGTTATCTCTGTTCTCATTTATGCTTTGCGCCAGCGCTTCGATAACGCCCTGCATGTACCCCTCATCTCCGTCACGCGTTTTTACCATACGGCCGTTCTGATCATACTTCATGATGTCCCTCATGGAGGTTGCAAACAGCACCTTGAGAGGTTTTGACTGATTGGTGTCAGGCTCTGATCCTCCGGCGAGTTCAAAGTAACGCATAGAATTTTCCATTGAATGAAACGTAAAAAAATAAAAAAACCACCTGTGCGGGTGGTTTGACTCTGTTACAAAAAAATATGAGTCGCTTATAAACCACCCTTGGAAAGGTCATCTTTGGTCGCTTCGACATGGGTTTGCGAAAAATAATCATAATTGCATAAAAAAAGACCGCCATTGTTTTGGCAGTCATGCTATAAAAAAGTTTACGCGAGAGGGTGACTGCCTTTAGGCAGCCTTCTTTGATACTGTCGCGCTGTTTGTGATTTCTTGTTTCATAGCGGGCGGGATTGTATTCGCGATTTTCGAATAAGTCAAACCGCTATGGTATCACTTCCCCGTTTTTCATTCCCGACCTTCACCTTTTTCCCCTCGCTTATTTCTCCGCCGATGATTTTGTTGGCGAGCTGATTGAGGAGATCTACCTGAATAACGCGCTTTAAGGGGCGAGCACCGAAGGTCGGATCAAAGCCCTTATTCGCCAAAAATTCTTTGGCCTCTTTTGTGATCTCGATAAGAATCCCCTGTTTTTCGAGACGCTTTTCGACCTGATTGATTTGAATATCCACGATTTTCAGAATGTCATCTTTCTTGAGGGCACGGAAGATGATGATGTCATCGATACGATTGAGGAATTCCGGTTTGAATGCCTGGCGTAAAACCTCTTTCATCTTGAGATCGAGAACGGTTTTTTCCTTGTTGATATTCTCCTGAATGACTTTGGATCCTAAGTTCGAAGTCATCACAATGATGGTATTTTTGAAATTCACCGTTCGACCTTTCGCGTCGGTTAAACGACCCTCATCAAGAATTTGCAGAAGGATGTTGAAAACATCGGGATGCGCTTTTTCGATTTCATCGAAGAGAACAATGGCATATGGGCGCCTTCGGACGGCTTCGGTAAGCTGTCCGCCTTCGTCGTACCCGACGTACCCCGGAGGAGAGCCGATGAGTTTTGCAACCGAGTGCTGCTCCATGTATTCGGACATATCGAGCCGCATCATGGCGTGCTCGTCAGAAAACAGCACCTCAGCGAGCGCCTTGGTGAGCTCCGTTTTTCCGACTCCCGTCGGCCCCATGAAAATGAAGGAACCGATGGGACGGTTTTCTTCCTGTATACCGGCGCGGGCGCGGCGGATGGCGTTAGCCACCGCCTCGATGGCGTTTTCCTGGCCTATAACGCGTTTCCCGATTTCAGCTTCGAGGTGGAGAAGTTTTTCCTGTTCGCTCTGCAGCATTTTTGTCACGGGGATATTTGTCCAGCGTGACACCACCTGCGCGATATCTTCTTCGGTCACCTCTTCACGTAAAATCTGATCGCCCCCCTGCATTTTTTGCAGTTTCTTTTTTAACTCCTCTATTTTCTTTTCGGCCGCGGGAATTTTTCCGTAGCGGATTTCCGCTACCTTCTCCAGATCTCCCGAACGCTCAAGTTTTTCAGCTTCTATCCTTTCGGATTCCATTTTGCTTTTCAGATCCTGAATTTCGGAGATAACCCCTTTCTCATTTCTCCACTTGAGCTCGAGTTTATTTTTTTCTTCGGAGAGTTCCGCTATCTCTTTTTCGATTTTTTGTAACCTGTCTTTTGAGGGCTTATCCTCCTCTTTTTTCAGAGCCTGTTTTTCGATTTCGAGCTGCATGATTTTTCGCTGGAGACGATCCAGCTCAACAGGCTGGGAGTCGACCTGCATACGGATGGCGGAAGCCGCTTCGTCGACAAGGTCCACAGCCTTGTCCGGCAGGAAGCGATCAGAGATATAGCGATCCGAGAGAGTCGCTGCAGCGATGATAGCGCCATCGGTAATGCGGATTCCGTGGTGCACTTCGTACTTTTCTTTTATACCGCGAAGAATGGTGATGGTGTCCTCGACCGAGGGCTCCAAAACCATAACCGGCTGAAAGCGACGTTCTAAGGCCGCGTCCTTTTCGACATACTTTCTGTACTCTTTGAGTGTTGTTGCGCCTATCAGGTGGAGTGTTCCGCGAGCAAGTTCGGGTTTAATCATATTCGCCGCATCCATACTCCCCTCACCCGTGGCCCCGGCGCCGACAAGTGTGTGAAGCTCATCAAGAAATGCGATGACTTTTCCGTCAGAATTTACGATCTCTTTGATAACCGCCTTTAAGCGATCTTCAAATTCACCGCGATACTTTGAACCGGCTACCATGGCTCCCAGGTCGATCTGTATAATCTCCTTTCCGCGAAGCCCTTCCGGTACATCTCCGTCGATGATTCTCTTCGCCAAACCTTCTACGATGGTGGTCTTACCGGTTCCGGGTTCACCTATGAGCACAGGATTGTTTTTGGTGCGTCGGGAGAGAATCTGCATCACGCGACGAATTTCTTCGTCGCGCCCGATTACCGGATCTATCTTCCCTTCACGCGCGAGTTTCGTAAGATTTTTCCCGTATTTTTCGAGTACCTGAAATTTTCCTTCCGGGTTCTGGTCGGTTACACGCTGATTGCCACGCAGCTCTTTTAAAATCTCGAGCACTTCCTGTTTTTTTAAGCCCGCATTTGCGAGAATTTTTCCTGCCTCTACTTTTGTTTCTAAGAATGCGAGCAAAATGTGCTCAACGGAAATGTACTCATCTTTGAGATTTTGAGCCTCTTTGTTGGCTTGATTCAGAACCTTTTTGAGATCCTGCCCTACATACACCTCCGCAAAGGCATCACCGGAAACGGTGGGGAGTTTTCCTATTTCATCTTCCGCCTGCTCCATCACCCTGTTCATATTCACCTCTTTCTTCTGGAGAATTGGGGCAATAAGTGTGTCCTCCTGCGTAAGCATGGATGCAAGCATGTGCAGATCACTCACCTGCTGATTGCCTTTGGACTGTGCGAGCTCGATGGCTTTCTGAAGAGCTTCGCCGGTTTTTTGCGTGAAATTATTTCCGAGTTGCATAGCGTAAAAAAACAAATTAGCACTCTTCATTATAGAGTGCTAATGTTTATTCTGTCAATTTCCTTTGGGATATTTTTAGTCCTTCGTTCCCGGGTGATAAAACACTCGCGCCCCCTTCTCCTTCCCGTTTTTTATGGAAAGAATCCATGTTCGTTCCGGATGACGAGCCAGATCTTTGTCTATTAAAACCATTGATTGCTCCCCTTCTTCATCGGTTATCTTTTCATTTTTGATATTTTCCAGAGCCTGCTGAATAACATCGATCAGATTCCCGTCCTCATCAAAACCATTGTTGTGAAAATCCCATACGATTCCTTTGTACTGCGTATTACTTCTGATCGTATCGCATTCGTAAGCAAGGATTGCATCGCCTTTGGAGGATTCATGTCGATACGATCGAGCAAACGATTCGCCATATCCTCAAGTGTAATATCGTATCCGTTCACGGAAGTTATTTTCCTCTTAAGTGTCGCCAGAAGAGCTCCCCGAACCTGCGCAAAAATATGACTGGCGTTATCTTCCTACGCCCTTACAGCTTTCAATTGTTTACGCTTCGCCTCCCGGCGTATTTTTTATGATTTCTGACATAGAAAAATATTTATAAGAATTATAAACGTGTGTTTTTTATCGCATCACTTAAGCTCCCAGCCGCGCTCGCGAGAAGCGGAATAGTGAGCGCACCAGCCCCTCCGCCGCTTTGCTTTTCTATCAAAAGCTGAAGAGCTTTTGGCTTCTTTACCCTGAACACCCTACAAATCGATGATAATGAATCGATCGCCGCAGGGAGCATTCTGTCCACGTCCTTATCGTTCGCAACATATTCGAAACATGTACACAGTGAGACTATAAATCCCACCGCCGCCTCCATTGCCACCCTCTCTCCCCGCCCTTCGTCCACAAGTTTCTCAACTTTGCCGAACACCTGATCATACGCCAGCATAATGTTTTTTACCGCGTTTCCCGCCATACCCGTGAGCGTTTCGTTGCTTCGCGCATTCCGGACTTCCGCACCTTTATCGTGCCAGCTCGCGAGTGTGCGTATGGTTGTCGCACTGTCTCGATATGTCCCGATATATTCCGATCGCATGATTTCCAGAAACAGTTTGCTGCCTATTTCTTTTTTGCAGCCTGTTTTCCAAATTCCTGTGACGTTTCCGGTGCCGTAGTTTTTGTTAAGTCCCACATTCTTCGATTTTTATTTTTTGTCAATGGTGTTCGTTTTTACCTATTTCCCATGTTTGATTTTTACCTTTTGCGATAGTACTCTGCGATCAAATATTCATGTCACCCACTAGTCTCACTCCACATGACAACCACGCCATACATTTGGATGAATGGTACTTTTGTTCCCTGGAAGAAGGCGACCGTTCATGTGCTTGCACACAGTCTCCACTATGGAGCCGGAGTTTTTGAAGGCATCCGTTGTTATGAAACATCTCACGGATCCGCTATCTTCAGGCTTCGGGAACACATGCAAAGACTTCTTTTTTCCGCACGCGCCGTACACATGAAGGTCCCCTTTTCGCGTACCGAGCTTGAGAAGGCATGTGTCGCACTTGTGAAAAAAAATAAGGTGAAATCGTGCTATATCCGCCCCATCCTTTTTTATGGATATGGTGAAATGAAATTAAACCCCGTTGGAATTCCGGTTGAAGCAGTAATGGCCTGCTGGCCATGGCCGAAATACTTAGGTTCAGACGCCATCCGGGTAAAGCTCTCTTCTTTTGTGCGCATTCATCCGAAAACGAGCGTGACTGAAGCCAAAATTACCGGGCATTATGTGAATTCCATAATGGCATCGCTCGAGCTTGATCCAAAAAAATATGATGAGGCTCTGTTCCTTGATTTCAAAGGAAATATTGCCGAGGGCCCCGGAGAAAATTTCTTCCTTGTGAAAAATAAACGTATTTTTACTCCGAAACTCGGTACCATACTCCCGGGTATTACCCGAGATTCCGTTATCCGTCTTGCACGGGATTCGGGTTACACCGTGGTGGAAAAAACCCTTTCTCCGAAAGATCTTTTTTCCGCTGACGAATGCTTTTTCAGCGGTACCGCCGCGGAGATTACCGGAATCGGAAGTGTCGATGGAAAACGTATTGGCACAGGCACCGTGGGCCCGATTACGCGCAAACTCAAGGCTGCCTACCTCCATGCTATTCATGGTGAGAACGCGAAGTACGCCAAATGGCTCACGTGTGTTTCGTGAGAACAAGAGATATTGACTTTTTTATATTTTATTGTAATAATATACTTCCTTGTAATTCCTAACTGTTACATATATGAGCGAAATCCCTCAGTCTGATACGCAGGATATGGAAGTTACCATCCACATTTGCGACAATGAGGTCCTCGAGCACTCGGATCAGGAATCCGAAGGTGTAACAAAGGGTTAATAGGAGATGAAGAGGATCCAGTTATTGGGAGCGCCTCTGGATAGGGAGCAATACGTCATTAAAATTTCTGAAAGCAACGCTGATGGCGCCACCGAGAGAGTACACCATTCGCGGTCCGGCACACATTAAGCAACAGGTTGTAGACTCTGTCATGAAACTGCTCGATAAAGGATGTGGTGCCAGGGAGATTGTAGATCGAGCAGAGGAACCTATTTGGCAGGATGAATACGAAGCTTCAATCGATCTTTAGTAAATGGCTTACATACGGCAAATTAAGCTTCCGCCTGAGGCGGAGGCTTTTTTTATTTATTCTGGTGCATGTGGTTATCCACAGGAAACGCACTATGCACTATTTGTGGTGCATATATCGTATCAGGTATTTTTGCAGAATAAATATCCCCCGGTTTGCAGGCGGGGGATATCACGGCGCTTGAGACAATAATAGAGTAAATTTGGGATCAGTCATTGCCTCAAACTTGGGACATAGGAGGCCCCATGTGTTTGGGTTTATACTATCCGAGTGTTCTTTTGTCAATCTATATCTCTTGAGACGTGATGTCTTCTCACTATAATTGACTCTGTACGTCAATTATAGTATCTTGTTGCACTTTTATTGCATTTTTATGAGTGAACGGGAACCTGAAAAACACATATCCGATACGCCTGAACGCGAGTCTTGTTTTGATGAACGAGAGCTCCAGGCCGCCATTGAATTTGTCCGTACAAAGATCAAAATTCATATTTATACTCCGGAGGAGAAAGAGGCTTTAAGTAAAGCTTTGGATTCGTGTGTTCAGAATGGCAATTTTGATACGCTTCCGGTGGATCTTGCCGGAGATATGTACTTTGCCATGAAGGAGCGCGGCGTATCCGGCGAACAGCTTCAATCATTTGTAACTAAACTTTCTTCCGATCCAAAGGTGTGGTTTAGAGCGCTTCATGCCAGCGAAATCTGGACCGTACAGCTCGCGGTTGACAGGCTTTTTCAGCTTCCGCTTTCACTGTCTCATTTGATTACGTTTTATTCATACGCAAAGAATCCTGATGATCTTGCACGCATTCGGACTCTCCTGGAAAAGCGCCCTTTTGATGAGTGGAAACAATTGTATACATCTGCCCCCGAGAGACATGTCCGCACTTTTATTAACAACTGGTGGAATCAGGATCCTCAAAAAAAACTTTTTTTGACACAGTCCGGCTTAAGTGAACAGGTGGTACAGGTACTCGGTGGACAAGAGCCGCCAAAGGACCTTTCTCCGGAGGAAAAAGCTTCCGTGTGCATATACCTGCCGTCTGACAAAAAACAAATTTCTGACGAACTGCAAAAAGATCTTGGTCAGAATTTTTCCGACTGGACGCGCTTATTTGATGGTACAACCCGTATGGAAATCAAAATGTTTGCCGCTCAGCACATGGTTGATACGGCAACCACGCTGAATGATCTGATGGAAGTGTTTTCCAGAACACACGGTACGCTTCCTATATTTACCGACTCCATTTTGGGACGCATGGAAAACATGGTTGCATCTTTTGAAGAGTGGAAGGAGGTGGGCGAAAAATTGAATCGTTCGAATCTTTTTACTTCTGCAGCTTCCCTGCATCTCTGTGTCACTTCTCGTCTTTTCGATCTGGCAAGCACATATGCTGAGTTGGCAGATGCTTACGAAGTGGCTCCGAAACATACATTAATATCGAACCTCATTGCCAACGATCTTATTGATCAGGCTGTAACTTTTGATCAGTTCTTTCGGCTTTTACACTGGATTAAGGAACCAGCCCCGCGTAACCGCATTATGAATATATTTTCATGCGGATGCGTGCCCCTGGACAAACAACAGCTTCTGCAACTTTTGCAGTATGTCACCAGAAAAGATGCTGAGTTTGTTTGTTTCCTTGCCGACAATCTCCTTACTGAGAAGCTGAATTTCCAGGAGGCGATGGCGGTACTCCGCAACGTGCCGGAGGATTCCAGATTCCGTGACGCCATTTTCCAAATTTTTACAGATCAAGCCGGCTCTCTTCATGAAATAACCAGTGCCCTCCGTGAGATCCCGGAGGACCATCCGTGCCACCAACATATTCTCCAAAAAATACGATTACGCAGTGATATTCCCTTCCGGGAGTGGCTTGCTCTCTGTCCGCTAAAACAGAGCGAGCTCAAGAATGTTTTTGTTGAAATGTTGCAAAAAACCGCCCGCACATTCGGAGAGCAACTGCTCATGTTGCCGATACTGAATGATGCACTCGGCTACCTGCAGAGGCTTCTTTCCGGCACCACTGACCCCTTTGAGCTTATGTGCCTTTATGAGGCATCTGGTGAGTATCCGGAGATCCGCACGGAGATTATCCAAAAACTTGGAGTATTCCCGAAAGACCAACAGTAGAAACATTTCTTTCCCTGACAGTCATTCAATTTGTCAATTATATCTCTGTTGACATCTTGACTGTTTTTTTAGTAGAGTCCCCGCAAGAAAAAATTTCGCTCTTATGAGACATATCCCTGCACAACACGATTATCAGTGGCTACCCCTTACGGGGGTTCTCTTCGTGCTCGGATTTGTGCTGACTTTTGTTTTTGCATAGTTTACGGAGCGCGAGACTTTAAAAAAACTCCCGCCTCCGAAAGCTGGCGAGATTTTTTTGTGCAACGGATCTTTGACATTTTTATTCCCTTTGCTGACCTCGGGCTCTTGCACACGCTTTTTTAGGTCCGGATGAAATCTTGAGCGAATAGTATTCACGCTGTTCGCTTTGGTTTCACACGGATCGTGTGAAAGCCTGGGGTCGAACAAGAAGTGATGTCGACCCTTTGTTAATTCAACTTTTTTTTAGAGGAGGATAGTATATGCCGTATGAAGAAATTGGTCATTCTCTCTTTTATCTGCCGCCTGAGCAAAAAAAGGATGATACGCAGGAAAAACAATCCGGTCGTGATCAGCATGAACTTTCGATGTTACCCCCCTGTCTCTGGCTTCATATCATCTACGATGATATGGTCATCCCCCAGACTGTGCAGGAAAAGAGCGAATCCGCACAAAAACAGCTGATAACCGAATCTGATAAGTAAACGTGGTTCTCTATTTCACTGATGTATCTGTTTGAGGACTTCATTCTTATGAATCTATTATTGGTTCTGATACAACAAGGTTTCAACCCATCACTTCTTGGACCCGCTCCCCCCATACTCTCAGGTATGGGGGGAGCTTTTTTATATCTAAAAAATTACAACGACAATAAACACAGTCTATTTGCAATATGTTCTGTACAATCTTTTTCATTTTTCATTGCAATGACTTTTTGTTTCATTAGGATAGCTTCATATTTCATATTCTTTTTATGGAAACACAGCAATTAAAGAATTTTCTGCAAATTCCCTATGAGGAGCTTATTTTGATGAATCTGGCTCTCAAGGAAGAACGCAAGAAAAGAAGATCTTCCGAATCCCTTGCGAAAGAACTTCGCAAAACACTTCAGGATGAAAAACGGGTTAAGGCGGTGACGGTGTGCTTTAGTGATATTGAGGGAAAGTTTCTTATGCTTGATTACAACCCGACGTATCTTTTGGAATCCGAGAATAATCTGACTTTTGATGGCTCCAGCATAAAGGGTTTTACGGCGCAAAAGTGTTCCGACCTCCGGCTGAAACTTGATTGGTCCAGCTTCCGCTGGCTCCCTTCCGATGTTTTTGGCCCGGGAAAGGTGATGATTTTTGCCAATGTATATGACCAGGATGATCAGCCATATTCGAGTGATTTTCGTTGGAGACTGCAGAAATTGAGCGATGAAATGTATGCGAAAGAGAAGCTTACCGCTTTTGTGGCACCGGAAATTGAGGGCATCCTGCTCGAGGGAATTGATGCGGAACAGAATTATGATGAAACCACCGGTTTTGAGCTTGTCACGAAGGGCGGGTATTTCCATTCCCTTCCCCAGGACCCGCTCCGCATGTTTATTGACAGGGTTGCGGAGACCAAGAGGGCGCTTGCTTTTGAAAATGAGAAGGATCATCCGGAGGTTGCTCCATCACAGTTTGAACTGAATTATAAATACACGGACATTTTGCAGGCGGCGGACAATGTGCAGATATACAAGCTGGTCTGCAGGCAGGTTGCGAAGACTATGGGGTACACCGCGACATTTCTTCCGAAGCCGCGTATGAATATCAATGGAAGCGGAATGCACACCAATATATCGCTCGCACAGAACGACAAGAATATTTTCTTTGACGCTCAGGGGGAACATAAGCTTTCGGACAAGGGTCATGCTTTTGCCGCCAGTATTTTGCATTTCGCAAAAGATATCTGTCTGATTCTCAATTCCAGTGTAAACGCATACCGCAGGCTTGATCCTGCTTTTGAAGCTCCCAATGAGATCAAAATGTCAGCGAGCGATCGAGGTTCTATGGTGCGCGTCCCGCTTGGAAACGAGAGGTCGGCAAGACTTGAGGTCCGGTCCGTAGGCCCGGACTGCAACCCGTATCTTGAAATGTATGCTCTGCTTGTGGTCGGTCTTAAGGGCGTGCACGCCACGCCTTCCGAGCTTTCGGAATACATGACCGTACATGCCAAACGGGAAAAACTCCCCGGTAATATCTACGATGCTCTCCGATATTTTAAGAAGAGCGATCTTGTACGGGAGATTTTGGGAGAGGAAAACCAAAATAAGTTTGCCGCCCTTAAAGAGGCGGCTGCGAACAGGTGCCCCAAGGATCTCGGCACGCGCGTAAAATACGGTGAGGTTGTCTACCACCACCTGGTGACCAATCAGGTGCTCTGGAACAAGTTCTAGATTGAAATACAGCTCTAGGATTCTCGGAGGTACCCCCATGCGTGCAGTCTGTCGCTATCTTCGGACCATCGGTCTCCGATGTCCGTTCTGTAATACATGTTGGGGATAAGAACGTTGCTGATTCGGCTGTACATCTGCTTCTGGGCCTCCTTCATAGTCTGGCCGGTACCAACAACCACAAGGGCCACTCCGCACCCACCGGTGATAAGCCACTCTCCGTTCACCAGCTTCACGTCTTCGACGTGAATACCTTCCGTCATCGGCTTCTTGAAGATGATGGCGGCATTCCTGGAGAATGCATCGAACGTCTGTGGATCATGATACGGGAACGGCGGCACAACTATTCTGGCTCCGATCTGAAATCCGCTTTTCACACGAAAATTGATCTTTTGCCCCGTTGCAAGCTGATACATGAATTCGCCCACCGGATTCAGCATTCCGTCCATTTGAATGTTGATGGTCGGATAGCCAAATCGCGCCGTAAATTCGAGAGGATAAATACCGTTTCCATTCACGATACAGTTAATATCGATATATCCCACATATCCTTCCTGGCGAAGTGTGGTCTCGAACTTTTTCAGCGTTGAGTTGAAAAGTTTATTCGGGCCGCTCCAGAACATGGTGGTTCCCATCTCCCCCGTAGCAACTCCCAATTCCCCCGGAAAGAGCTTCTTGTGCTCAAAGTTCACGTTAACCGGGTATATGAATTCAATCCCATTAAAAAAAGCTCCTACGGCTATTTCTACACCTGAGGAGACTTTTTTTTGCAATTCGTATACTTTTACTTGTTCACTCCATGTATGCGAGTATGCGGTCAATACACGTATAACGTCGCTTCCATCGTCTTCATTACCGGCGAAAAGAAGCCTTTTTATATTTTGGGCTTCTCCGCTTGGTTTAATAACGTATTTCGCGGGATTCCGTTTTACAAATTCGATACCGTCTGTGAATGATGTAAATTCCTGATACGAGAGAATGGAAACGCCGTGTCTTTTCATCTCTTCCTGACCGAAGGCTCTATCGTCTTCAAGTCTGTCGGTATAGGTCGTGCCGCCAATAACGTGCTTTCCTCTTTTGCGAAGATCCTGCGCGATCTTTCCCTGACCTAAGACATCATCAAAAATAATCACGTCGGCCCAGTCTACTTCGTTTTCCCAGTTGTCCACTTTGGGGACAAACCCATCCACTATATCCTTCTCTGATTCCTCTTCGATGTAATACTTTACATTGTGTCCTTCTTTGGAGATGTACCATGCAAGGTCACCAATGAGCGCGGAATAGGAGATGAATAGGAAATTCTTTGGCTCGAACGTTATTTTATTGCTCATCTGGGTGGTTACTGTTTTTTAGAATACATGCGCATTTTAGTCGTTCGTATTTCAATTTCAAGGAATTTCTTTCTTTTTGATACCGGAGCGCCCCTTTGCAACTTTCGTTTTTCCTCTTTCTTCTGAAGATTTTCTCGTTGAGAAATGATTGTTTTTCTGGTACAATAAGCTGATATAGTCGAATCTAAATTACATGACAGCAGGTCAAATTGTCACAACATCGGATCCCCATGACATCAACCTTGAAAAAGAGGTGTTTACACTTGTTATGGCTTCTACGACCATGCAAAGGGAAGAAAAGGATAGCTGGGTTACCCTTGTCCCGAAAATGAATACCATTCAGATGAATGAGCTTAAGCGCATTATTCTTTCCGAACAGGAAAAACTGAAAGCTATTGATGATACGTATCGGGCTCAAGTGAAGCAGCTTGAGAAGGAGTACATCGAAAAGTACCTTACAAGAAAATCCCGCCAGAAATGGGAGCAGGCTCGCGCCCATGAGGAGGCACATCTTGAGGAAAGCGAACAGGCGGCGGAAAGTATCTTAAAAAGCCTTTAGAGCTTTTTATTAATCTCTGAGAGCCATCCGTCTTTCGTTGTCTTTGGTTCGATTTTCTGCCCGTCAATGAAATATGCCGGCGCCTTTTCCACGCCATGATTCTTAGCGAGTTCCATATCATTTCTCACTTCGGGAAGCATAAGGCTGGCACGCACGCAGGCGTTAAAATCTCCTCCAAATCCCGCCTCCATACCAAGCCTTTCTAAGATGCTTGTTCTGAGATCACTCTGATTCTCAAACAGAAGCTGCATATACTCCCAGAATTTTCCCTGTGTCATCGCGCATTCCGCAGCGTTTGCCGCCGCTTCTCCTGACGCATTTTCGGGATTCGGCGTATGAATGAATGTCACTTTTACCGCATCAAGTTTTTCTAAAACAGCTTCCTTAAGAGAAAACCATTCTTCAGCACAGCTGCCGCAGGCGTAGTCACCGTACACACGTATTTCGAGTTGCCCCTCCCCCATTACGGGTTCAACATTTTGATCTTGAGTTTCGGGCGAAGCGGCCCTGTGTTTCTGCAGTTCCCCTTCGATAAGACTCTGAAGTGTGGCCATGCTCACGGGCCCTGTGATGATCTTATTGCCGACCATATAGCTTGGGATACTATTTATCCCCAGCGTCTGCAAATCGCTTAAGCTCTCTTCCGCAATATGTCGCAATCTTTTTTCCTTGAGACACGTTTCGAATTCCTTTGCTCCGAGTTTCAGCTCGGAAGCCATTTTTTTAAGAGCTACCGTGTCCCAGTCCGGCTCTACCGACAGCATTTTTTCCAGATATTCAAAATACTTACCCTGATCAAACGCGCATAGGGCAGCGTCAGCGGCCGCCTTTGCGAGCTCCTCATCTTCGCCAATGGGAATAAGTTTTGAGTAGTACTGCACTATCTTTTTATCTATGTAATTCTTCTTCAATTCCGGCCATATTTCCGATGTGAAAGTTCCACATGCCGGACATGTCGTACCGACAAATTCAATGATGGTGACCGGAGCCTCATTTACGCCCTTCACCGGAATATTATCAATATCCGGCATAAGAAGCGTTGTTCTCGGAGAGTTAACAATAACACTTGGATTCAGATAGTAGTGAGTTCCCACCTTTGGCGCTTTCCCGGCTATCAATTCGAAGGCGTCGGTCTTTTCCACCTTTTCATCAATAATGATGTACGGAAGCGTGTTGATAAGAATCTCCGTGTTTTTCAGCGTCGCTACATCGGTTTTGGTGATGACGCTCGTGGGAAGGATAATCTTGAGAGTATTTTCGATGTTTGCCGGAAGACATTCCGGACATGTGCCGTCGTAGAGAATCTCTACCGGAACAATAACTCCCTGCTGACAGACAAATTCGTCGATTTCAAACATGCCGCCTTTCGGGGCATCCGCAAAAAGCATGTCGTGGCAGAATTTCTCCGCGTTATCCTGCACCACTGAAGCCTTGAATAACGCATCAATATCTTTCAGCACTTGCGGGTTGGTATACGCATATATACCTGTGGCGATAAGCCCGAAAAAGAGTACGCCGAACAGGTATGTCATGAGTTTCCACCATGATGAGACATGCGCTGCCCCCTGGTGTTTTGCCGGGACGTGTCCTTTTTTACCTGTGTTCTTTTTGTGGGGAGCCATGTGGGAGAAATAAAGAATGATATGCGTTTATTTGGATTGTATCACTGTCAATTCTACGTCAACTCCTTCGATAGTAACAACCTCCTTATTTTTCTCGCTCACGGATTCTTTGCGAATCTCTTTCGCGAGAGTTTCTTTCCGTATGTAATCGGAGAAAATATCCGCCGCCTTTTTCAGCTGTTCGCTGTCCGTATGCATTCCTACAATGATTCGGTCATCCACGTTGAACCCCGCCTTTTTTCGGAGGTCCTGAATCTGCCTGATAATGTCTCTGGCGATACCTTCAAGCTTGAGCTCCTCGGTGATTTTTGTGTCGAGGATAACAACGATACCCTTCTCGCTTTCGACATTCTGTCCTTCACTGCCCACATAACGGATCTCTATTTCATCGGGAGCGAGCTCGAAATCGAGTACCTGTGTGTTTCCATTGGGTAATTTTTTGAAATTCCCCTGTTTTGCAGCGACAATAATTTTTTGCGTGTCGGCTCCGTATTTCGGACCAAGTTTTCTGGCATCAGGATATACCACCGTTTTCACACGCTTCCCGATATCACTGATGAACTGAATATCTTTAATATTGAGCTCCTCTTTAATCACCTCGAGCTGTTCTTTGATCAGACTGCTTGAGACCTTTTCCGGAAGGGCTATTTCGATTTTCGGAAGCGGCTGGCGAACCTTTATCCTCTCCTTCGCCCTTGCGGCGTGACCCAAGGTCACTATGGTGCGCGTGATGTCGATTTCGCGGTTGAGTTTTTTATCGATGGATTTTTTGTCTATCGCCGGCCACTCACTTAAGTGAACGGAAAGTTCGCCCGTCATGTTTTTGAATATCTGTTCGGTCACGAACGGCATAAATGGAGCGAAGAGCTTCGCGAGATTCACAAGCACATAGTAGAGCGTGCTGTAGGCCTCGTTTTTATCCGAGTCATTTTCGGATTTCCAGAACCTTCTTCGGGAGCGCCTGATGTACCAGTTGGTAAGACTATCCAGGAACAATTTGATGGCATCGGTCGCTTTGAGCAGATCGTACGCTTCCATATTTCCGGTCACGGTCTCGGATATTGCGTTAAATTCCGAAACAATCCAACGATCCAGTTTGTTCTTCATCTTCGGCTTTTTCTGCCCGACCGGCGCCTTCCATTTGTCGATGTTTGCGTACGTCACAAAAAATCCGTACGCATTCCAGAATGGCAGAATGACATTGCGTACGATCTCCGCCACACCTTTTTCGGAAAAACGGAAATCATCCGCCTTCACAACGGGAGAGTTCATGAGATAAAACCTCATGGCATCCGCTCCGTACCGGTTGAAAATAAGATTCGGATCGGGATAGTTCTTTTTTCTTTTGCTCATCTTCTGCCCGTCTTCCGCAAGAACAATTCCGTTCACGATAACATTGAGAAATGCCGGTTCATCGAACAGCGCCGTTGAAAGTACTACAAGCGTATAGAACCATCCGCGGGTCTGATCCAAGCCTTCGGCGATGAATTGCGCCGGAAAGTTTTTTTCAAATTTCTCCTTATTTTCAAATGGATAATGGCTTTGAGCATAGGGCATTGAACCACTTTCAAACCAACAGTCTAAGACTTCTTCTATTCTCTTCATGCGCGCTTTTTTGCACCCCGGACAGGTGAAGGTCATTTTATCCACAAAGTGTTTGTGGAGATCGACGATCTGCCTGGTTTTTGAAAGTACATAGTGAGGTCGCGCAACCGCATACGGAAGATGCCCTCCGGCATATATTCGTTTTAAAGAATGGCTATACAATGCCTTCTCCGCAAATCGCAACGGATCTGAGTGACTGACAATGAGAATATGCTTCCCGGCATATTTTTTCATGATTTTATCGAGCGCCTTCATCATTCGCTCCTCACATTCTTTGTGAGATTCTCCGTTGATGCCAACTTTTGTTTCGTAATGTTTTTTGAAGGACAACTTCTTGCGCTCAACAATATATTCCTTCAAATCCTTATCCGTCTTTCCTTCGTTTTTTCCAAAATTAATTTCACGGATACTGTTATCCGTAACGCAGCTGACACCAAGCGCCTTTGCGATAATCTTGGCTGTTTGCTGGGTACGCTTTAAAGGAGAGGCGATGATTATGTCGATTTTCGGCCCATTCTTGAGCGCTTTTGCGGCCTTCTCCGCCTGCGCTTTTCCTTTGACGGTCAGATTGGTTCCCTCCCCCTTGCTTTGACGGAGAGAGATGATATTACCTTTGCTTTCCCCGTGTCGCATGAAAGTCACGCGCGTGATTGTGCCATCAAGTTTTTCTTTCAACTCTTCGATGGAGCCAAAACATTCCGTGTATTTGCACCCCTGACAGCGCCAGATCGGGAGCGGAGCTCCCCAGAAACGGTTTCGGGAAATTGCCCAGTCCCTGGCTCCTTCAAGCCACTTTCCAAACCTTCCTTCCTTGATGTGTCCGGGAACCCAGTTGATCTTTTTATTGCTGGCAAGCATTTTTGCTTTCATTTTCGTCACCTCAACAAACCAGCTTTCGGTGGCGTAGTTGAGAAGCGCTGTTTCACAGCGCCAGCAGTGCGGATATGAGTGCGTGTACCTCTGCTCCCTGAAGAGAAGCTGCCTTTTGGCGAGATCTGCGATCACCAGCTTGTCCCCTTCACCACGGGCACCAACGCCGGCAAACGGCGTAATCTCGGGCTTAAACCGCCCATCGATTCCGACGTGCTGAATGAACGGAACACCAACCATTTCGCAGAGCGCGTAGTCATCTTCACCGAAACCGGGAGCTATGTGCACCACTCCGCAACCGTCTTCGGTTGTCACGAAATCCGCTTCGTAGAACTTGAAGGTCGTGTTGTTATGCTCGAGATTATAGAAATCGTAGAGCGGCTTGTATTTTTTATGAACGAGATCTTTTCCCTTCATCCTCTTCACTATTTCCGGCTTCTCTTCACCGGGGAAATATCTTCCCAGGGCCGCTTCGGCGAGAATCACATATTCATTTTCCGTGCGAACTTTCACATAAGTAATGTCTTTCCCGACGGCAGCGATAATGTTGCCGGGAAGCGTCCATGGCGTAGTGGTCCACGCGAGGACCGCCGTGTCCGGCTCGTCGATCAGATACAGCTTTATGGTCACCGAAATGTCGGTGACATCTTTGTAGCCTAATCCGACTTCGAAGTTGGAAAGCGGAGTTTCACAGCGCGGACAGATGTGCATGGACTTGTAGCCCTGATAGATCAGTTTTTTATCCCAAAGCTTTTTAAAGATCCACCAGATGGATTCCATGTAACTTTGATCCATGGTCTTGTAGCTGTTTTCAAAATCCACCCAGCGCCCCATTCTTTCCACCGTCTTGCCCCATTCTTTGGCGTAGCGCAGAACGGAGGAACGGCAGGCTTCGTTGAATTTTCCTATCCCGTATTTTTCGATAGCTTTTTTGTCGTCGAGTTTCAGCTCGGCCTCGATGATGTTTTCAATCGGAAGGCCGTGGCAGTCCCACCCCCATCTTCTTTCGACGCGATACCCTTTCATGGTGAAAAATCGCGGCACGACGTCCTTAAGGGTGCTTGCGAGAATGTGACCGTAGTGCGGCAGGCCGGTTGCAAACGGCGGGCCATCGTAAAATACGTAATCGCCTTTCGGCGCTTTTTTCTCGACGGATTTTTCAAAAATCCGGTGCTCTTTCCAGAACTGTATGACATCCTCTTCGAGTTTTGGAAAAGACTGTTTTGGATCTGGTGCGGTAAACATGGAAACTGCGTTATTTATTTTTCATGACAAAAGCTGCATAGGTTGCCACTGCCCCTGCGGCGAAAGATATGTAAGCTCCATAGCCGACAAATTCAAAGACGAAATTTGAACTTACAACCCAGAGCACCGGCCCGGAGAGTACAACGACTGCGAGAATTTTATGCAGAAGATTTTGGTCTATACGAATGGTGTATTTAACTCCGACCTTTGGCAGTATCCAGAGTGCTATGATCGCCAAAGAACCGAGTACGGTAAAGTATCCGACACTGTGCCATCCGTTGATGGAAACTCCTTTGAAACTTCTGTATACCGATCCTAAGGAGATGGATACCCATGGCAAAAAGGTTCCGATGAGAGCTGCAAAAGCGGAAATTAAAATGACTTTGTGTTTTTTTGTTTCCGCGAAAAACACTTTCTTCAGATTTTCCATAGAGGGAGGTTTTTAAAGAGTAGATGCCTTTTTGATTTCTTCCGCCGTAATCCCGCTGCCGTACTGGTTCTGATCATCTAAGATATCTCTTTCCACCCAGTCCTTTACCCAATCTTCGATAAGAAATACTTTAACGCCGCCCTCTTTTGTGGAACAAACACAGCGCTTTAGCCCGCAGTTAATGAGCATTTTTTTGCAGATGAAACATGGGAAAGCATCCAGGGGACATTTTTGGTCCAGGGAATAGCCATAGATGAAAACGTCTCCGCCAAGCAGGGACACTCCGGATCGTGCGGCATTGATAATGGCATTCTGTTCCGCGTGAACGGAACGACAGATTTCGTATCTTTGCCCGGAAGGAATTCCGAGCTGTTTGCGGAGACAGAAATTGCGTTCAATGGAACTTTTTGTCCCGCGCGGAGCACCGTTGTACCCGGTGGAAATAATCTGATCGTCGCGGATAATCACCGCTCCAAGCTGTGATTTAAGACATGTGCAGCGTTCCGCCACAACCTTGGCGATGTTCAGATAATACTGGTCTTTTGATGGTCTATTTGCCATAAACATTACATTCTTGTGGCACACATTATGCCTGAACCGGTGCCAGCTTGGTATTGCAGTTATTTATCTTTTATTGCGATATGTTAAATACGCGGGAGGAGTCCCGCGTGCTTCTTTTTTTGGGGAAGAGTTTCAGCTCTTTGCGTCTGCAATAATGGTGAGAATTCTCGCTTCAAACTCTTTCATTTCCCCCTCATTCACAATAAGGTGATCCACCATCCTCATGCACTTCCCCACCTGCTGACCATCCTCCGGCTCGCCAACTCCAAGTTCGCGATCGAGCAGTTTCTCGATCTCCGGACGGGCGACGGAGTCGCCCTCTCTTTTTCGCGACAGTATTCGCGTGATTAAGACCTCCCTGTCCGCATGAATTCCGATAACGGTCGTGTTTTTGACCTTTTTGAGTTCCGTTATTTCGGCGGGATTACGAATACCGTCGATGACCCAGTTTTCAAAACCGCTCTTCTGTATCTCTTCCAAAACTTTTTTTGCGAGCGCGCCGGCACCGAATTTTTTCCTCATTTCATTGCCAAGATTCTGCAGATTTTCACGAGTATGAGGAAGCCCCCTTTCGGTAGCTTCCCTGCGGAGGCCATCCGAAAGTGTCATGTGGCGGAATCCCTTTGCCTCGAGTATTTTTACGGCTTCTCCTTTGCCCGAAGCCATTGGTCCGGTGATACCGATAATCATGGGGTGGAAAGAATTATTTCACCAGTTTTGACGCCAACCCTGTGTAGGTTGATGGCGTGAGTTTTTTAAGTCTCGCCTTCTCGCCTGCCGGCAGCTTAAGAGAGTCGATGAAAGCATTGAGATCTTTCCGGGTTACTTTTTTGCCTCTGGTAAGTGTTTTTAATTTCTCGTACGGTTCTTCGACGCCATATCTGCGCATGACTGTCTGAAATGCTTCCGCCAGAACTTCGGGGTTTGATTCCAGTTCAGCTTTGAGAACTCCCCGGTTGACCACAAGTTTTCCGAGCCCTTTAAGAAGTGATTCGAAGGCAAGAAGCGCGTAGCCGAAAGCTGATCCGATGTTTCTCTGAACGGTGGAATCAGTAAGATCCCGCTGAAGACGGGATATTGGCAGTACACCGGCTAAGTGACTCAAGAGTGCGTTTGCAATTCCGAAATTTCCTTCCGCGTTTTCGAAATCGATCGGGTTCACTTTATGCGGCATGGTGGACGAACCAACTTCCCCTTCTTTGGTTTCCTGAGAGAAACAGTTGCGGGAAATATAGAGCCAGATATCGCGCGCGAGATCGGTGCAGATGGTGTTGAAGCGCGCCATCGCGTGATAGATTTCGGCTTGAAAATCATGCGGTTCGATTTGCGTGGTGACGAGATTCGGGGTGAGCTTCAGTGAGCGGATAAATTTCGTGGCAAAACGGATCCAATCGACCTCCGGATAGGCTGTGGCGTGAGCGGCGAAGGTTCCGGTCGCTCCGCTGAATTTGCCCAAAAACTCCTGTTTTTTGAGAATGCTGATCTGACGTTCGAGTCTTTTTGCGAAGACAAAAAATTCTTTCCCGAGGGTGGTCGGCGTCGCGGGCTGGCCGTGCGTTCTTGCGAGCATGGGGATCGATCTCCATGCTTTCGCTTTGCGCACGAGATCCTTTTGGACTTCGGACATTTTAGGAAGAACGACCTGTGCGAGACTGTCTTTCAGCATCATCGCGTACGCAAGGTTGTTGATATCCTCGGATGTGCATCCGAAGTGCACAAATTCGGTGAATTTCGCGAGTGACGTTTTCTGCAGTTTTTCCTTTATCCAGTATTCCACCGCTTTTACATCGTGATTCGTTTTTGCTTCTATGCTCTTAATTTTCTCCGCGTCTTTTGCGCTGAATGTGAGATAGAGATTCTGCAGGGAAAGAATTTCATTCTTCGAAAATTCCCGAAGTTCGGGAATTTTCGCCTCCTTTGAGAGGGCTATCAGATACTCCACTTCCACTGTGATCCTGTATTTCATGAGGGCTGCTTCCGAGAAGAAGGGTGCAAGCGCTTCGGTCTTTTTTTGATATCTTCCGTCAAGCGGCGAGAGGGAGAAAAGCGTGTTCATACGGATGAGTGATGAGAGAGATGTGGCTTTTTAGAATTTCTTCCTGAGTTCCTCCTGTTGTTTTTCTATGTTTTTCTGGAGATCTTTGTGGCTGATGCCGAAGATGCGGGCTACACAGTGCGCCGCGTTTTTCGGGTCGATAACCGTGAGAACGGGGGTGTTGGACGGCATCTGGAGCGTTGAGTGAATGTTCACGAGATAATCATTTTTATCCGCAAACGGAGGGCAGGCTATAACCGGATGGATAGAGTTGGCCGCAACGACCCCCGAGAGAGCATTCGACCTTCCGGCGATGGTCATGTACACCACTTCGGCTTCTTTGTTGTGTTCACGCACTATTGAAAGTACTTTTTCGGGAACCTTATGGGCGGAAGCCACGTGCATTTCGTAGGGAACTCCAATTGTTTCGAGCTCCTTTGCGATGATTTCCGCATGGGCTTTGTCGGATTCGGAACCGAGAAGAAAAATGGTAATCATAGTGAAGATAAAAAATTATCGGACAATAACCGGAGAGGCGCTCTCCATTCTTTCCACGCCTTCAATCTCTTCAATCTTATTGATTAACAGATCCATCTGCTCGTAGTCAATCGCTTCGATCAGGATTTGCAAAATATGCAGGCTCCCCTCTTTGGTTTTGCTGAAATCGATAATTTCAGCATTACAGTCTTTAATGGTTCTCGTGATGTCGAAAAGAATATTTTTCCTGTCACGCATGACGATGTTGTACATCGCCTGAATTCCACGCGGCTCGTGGCCCTCCCAGGAAACGCTTATCAGACGTGATTTATCGAGTGATTTGAGGACGGCGCATTCGAATTTATGGACGGTTACCTGCCCGCCGCGAGTTATGTAGCCGACAATGCTTTCGCCGAATTTAGGCAAGCAACAGCTTGCCATTTTTGTTTCATATCCTTTTTCTCCGGTGACGAGAACGGTCGGACTGTTTTTTGTCTTTTCGTTCTTTTTCTTCCACTTGAGCGACTCCGGTCTTTTTTTGAAAAGCTGGTGTTCGGGAAACAATTTTTGCAACACCTCCATGGGGGAGATCTTTTGTTTTGCAATATCTTCCAGTAAGGCCTCTCGCGCTTTAACGGTCAATTTTTTTCCACCGAAATCGCGAAGAAGCAGATTTTCCTTGTCGAGTTCCTCCTGCCCGAAATTTTTGAGGTGCTTATTGAGTATCTTTTTCCCATCACGCACGAGATCCTCCTGTTTCAAAGATTTGAAAAATGTGTTGATTTTTTCCCGTGCTTTCGCGGTTTTTACAAATGACAGCCAGTATCTGTTTGGCGTTTTGTTGTGATCCGTTTGAATTTCAACGACATCTCCGTTTTTGAGTTCAAAGTCCAGAGAGACGTTTTCTCCGTTTACCTTGGCTCTTGCACAGTGGTTGCCGAGATTTGAATGGAGCGCGAAAGCAAAGTCGACCGTTGTGGCACCTTTTGGAAGGTCAACAATATCTCCGTGCGGGGTCAGCACAAAAATTCTGTCACTGAAGAGATTCAGTTTCACTGAATTCGAAAACTCTTCCTGATTTCCCTGAATATTTTTATGGAGATCGACCAGGCCCTTTACCCACTGCACCTTCTCTTCGTAATTTTTCATAAACTCGCTTTTCCCCTGTTCCAAAGCACCGGCGAATGTTCTTTTATCCGTTTCGTTTTCTTTGTACCACCAGTGCGCCGCGATACCATACTGAGCCTCTGCGTGCATCTCCTCAGTTCGAATCTGTACTTCAATCGGTTTGTCATAAATGCCTTCCGCAAGTCCTTTCACTGTTGTATGGAGACTTCTGTAACCATTCACTTTCGGCGCTGCAATATAGTCTTTAAATCTTCCCGGAAGGATCTGCCACCTGTTATGAATGAGACCTAAAACCCGATAACAGTCTTCCTGATTCTTGAGAACGACACGCATTGCGAAAAGATCCATAACCTTCTCGATGACAGCGTAATTCCTCTTCTTCATTTTTGTGTATGTCGAAAAATACCCCTTGAGCCTTCCCTCGACGTGGGCCTCTATTTCATGCTCTTTCATGAACACCTGAAGCGTTTCGGTCATATGATCGATACTTTTCTGGTATTGATGATTATTCCTGTCGAATTGTTTTTTAAGATCATTGAAAGCTCTTTTATTGATACGTTCAAAAGCCAGGTCTTCGAGCTTCCCTTTGAATTGAAATATACCAAGCCTCTCCGCTATGGGCACAAATATATCCAGAACCTCCTGAGCGTACGGTTTCCTTACGGATGCGTCGAGATACTGAAGCGAGCTTAAGCGATTCAATTTTTCCGCCAGGCGTACAATCACCACGCGTAAATCCTTTGCCATGGCGAGAAACATTCGCCTCAAGGCATCCATCTCCACCTCCTGATTTATGCCTGAAGGAACCATGAGGAGTGTGGATTCATTCCTTTCGCTGAATTTAATAATCCGACTGAGATTATCAACGAGTTTTCGCACATCTTCACCGAGTTCGGCCTCTATTTCATCAAGAATATTTTTTTCAAAGGCCGGTAATTTTTGAAGCAGGCAGGCGGAAATAGTGTCGGCGTCGGGCCGAAGATCCAAAAGAAATCCTGCGGAAACGAGGTAGTTATCAATATATGGTACACCCCAGGGAGTTTCCCTGTTCCCGTATTTTTCTTCGGCGAACGCGAGTGCCCGTGACACTTTTTTTACGCCCTCTTCGGGCAGGTAGGAAGCAATGGATTTTATGAGTTTTGCTTCTGTCATTTCCTTCAAGGTTAACGCTTTTGCTTTTTTGCTTTTTGTACCCCTTTGAGGAATGTCTCCTTGAGGAGAGCGTACCAGTACCATTCCCTTTTCGCCAGTTTTAATGCGGGGGAAAAGTGCGAGATTATACTATAGAATAGTAATTTTGTCCAGCCTGGCATAATCCCTTTCCTTTGTGTTTTTTCCGCAAAGAGATATGCCGAAAACCCGAGGTTTTCCCCATAGGAATGGAGATCCTTTTCGTGATAGGTGTGATTGTGGTAGGCAATCGCGTTTTTCGCGTACCAGAGTTGCATCCCGTGCTTTTCAGAAAGCCTCATTCCCAGCTCGATATCTTCCCAGCCATAGAGATCCGCGTGTTCTGAAAAACACTCTAATTCCAGAAGTTTTCTCTTTAAGGAAACATTGCCGGTGTAAAAGTGGTACGGATCCGTTTTTTGCCCGTCCTTCATGCCGCGGAAGTCCAGAAGCGGCCCCCCGTTTTCCAGCCATTTCATGTAGCGCGAGATAGGGAGTGTCGGCTCCCAGGTGATGTGCCCGACGAGCGCGGCCGTTACCTCTTTTTTGTTCTCGTGAAAATCGATATGCGTTTTCAACCAGTTTTTCCCGACGACAATGTCGTCTCCGATAAAGATAATGACGTCGCCCTGCGCGCGCTTTATTCCTTCATTTCGCGCCTGAGAGCGGCCTTTTCTTGAGTTTTTGCAGTAAACGATATCCATTCCGCTTTTCTGAAAACCGCGGACAATCGATTCCCCTTCGCTTTCGGGGCTATCTTCGATAACGATCACTTCCGCGGAGGAGATTTCCGGCTGTTTTGCCAGCGCATCAAGGCAGAGAAACAGCTCTTTCTGCCTTTTGTATGTCGGGATGATGATGGATATTTTTTTTGCCATGGAGTTGAACGTTTCGACGTCTGCATTATTGCATAAATAAACGGGTTCTCACTACCTTGATTCGTGTTTTTACATGCTATATAATCACCCTCCTCTTCTTGCTCTTTAACATCCTGGAGGGATCGGTAGGTAGCTAACGTGATTTGGCTATTTTCCGTTCTCTCCACATGCATGACACACGCAACCTGTTTGAAAGGATTGGTTATGACAAAGGTCTATGAGGACAGCCGCGAAATATCGTGGTGGGACATCTGTTTCCTGCTTTCTGCTGGCTGTCAGCATCGCTTTCTTGGTGCTAACGGTAACACGTCCTGACATTGCGCAAGCTGTAACCATCATCGTGGCAGAACTGATTTTTTGGTTGGGATGCATTGTGCTGAACTGCTTGCTTCTGATTCTGATTTGTTGCCGGTTTGTGATGGATGCCCTCTTTGTGATGAGGGCTATCCGTAACAGAAAAAAATCTGCGGCAGTGTGAGGAGGGAATCTTAAGCACTTTGGATCATATGATCCAAAGTGCTTCTTTTTTGAATAGATGTTTCCAAACGCTGCGTTTCTCACTACAATCTCTTTACGTTCTTTTTTGTCTCTATGTTCACCGGAATTATTGAAGCGACCGGAATAGTAACGCAGAAAAAAACCGACAAAAACGGCCTGCGCCTTACCATACGTTCATCCGTACGATCGGCGCGGATTGGATCAAGTGTCGCTGTGAATGGAGCGTGTCTTACCGTGACGAAAAAAAGCGCCGGTACGCTTACTTTTTTTGTTATGAAGGAGACACTCAAGCGAACCTGTTTCGCTGATATCGCTGAGGGAAGTCTGGTGAATCTGGAGCGGCCATTGCCGGCAAACGGACGGTTTGACGGACATATCGTCCTTGGACATGTGGACACGGTCGCGAGACTGACCGATGTGCGAGCGGAAAAGGATGGAAGCCGGCTTCTTACGTTTTCTCTTAAACAGAAGTCTCCCCTGATAATTCCGAAGGGATCCGTTACTATCGACGGGATTTCACTTACCGTTGTTTCCGCAAAGAAAAACGGATTTACCGTTGGCATCATCCCTTTCACGTGGGAGAATACGAACCTTAAAGTTCTTGGGAAAGGGAAGGGGGTCAATGTTGAATTCGACATTATCGGAAAATACGTTGCTTCGCTCATATCTTAGAAGTCTTGCGCTATGAAGAGAGAAACTCACAAAAAGAAAAAATCGTTTCGCATCGCTGTTGTCGCCGGGATGTTTCATGAAGAGATCGTGAATTCATTGATGCGATCCTGCCTTGCGACTTTGAAACAACACGGAGTATCTGATGCTCCGGTTGTGCAGGTTCCAGGGGCTTTTGAAATACCGCTCGCCGCGAAGCGGCTCGCGAAAACAGGAAAATTCGATTGCATTATTGCTCTCGGTGCGGTTATAAAGGGCGAGACCCTGCACTTTGAACTCGTTTCGGGAGAATGCGCCCGTGGAATCATGAACGTTATGCTGGAGACCGGGGTTCCGATCATTTTCGAGGTCCTTGCCACAGAAACCCTGGGGCAAGCCAAACGCAGAGCGTTTGGAAAAACTAATAAGGGAATAGAGGCGGCACTTGGCGCCATTCAACTGCTTTCATCTTTTTCACACCATACTATTTTATGAAAAAAGTACTTTCCGTTCTTCTCGCTGTAGTCTGCATCGCCGTTGCATCTCCGGCACCGGCAACCAGCATGGCTGCCCTTATGGATGAACCCATCGGAGATGCTTTGTTGTATGCCGAGGATCAGGGTATTCTTGCCTGCTTTGAGCCGAGAAAACATATTGGCGCAAAAACGGCGAACCGAGAGATACGCTGGAATGTCCCCTTATCTCTGGCGGAAGCGAGCTGCGCGATTCTCGCGCACGCGGGAGTGGATAGAAAAACTGCCGCTGAGAAGGCTGAATTCGTGGAGATGGATACCACCAGTGTTGATTCCTACCATGTCCCGTATTTAAAGGAGGCGTCTCGTAGAGGCTTACTCCCCGCTGGACTTGAGCCTATAAGCGCCCTCCGCCGTTATGAGGCTCTTAAGATGCTTTTGGATATTGAAGGAGTTCCTGTCCTGCGAGTAGTTCGCGATGAGGACCGAACCTACATGTTCAAGGATATAAAAAAGGATACGGAGATAGAGTACATTATGATGACCAGTATCAATCGTGATCTCGTTCGCCCGGTAAGTGCCAGTATTTCCGGCGCCAAGAAGATTATGTCCCGGGGAGAGTATGTGAACGCGCTGTATTATTCCAGCCTTGTTGCTCATGCTGATTTCTCATTCCAGAAGCCGGATCCTTATGAAAATATGGGTGAGAATATGATGCCGTATATCGAAATTTTTGCGGAACCGGTCGGATCGATTCCGAAGTATGATGTATTCCTTACCATATGGGACATACTCCAGAATAATCACTTGTATAGCGACCGTTTTGATGCGGAAAAGGCCATGGACCTTGTACTTGAGGCACTGCCGAACGTCCTTGATGATCCGTACACCCAATTTATGAATGCTGATGAAAATGATTCGTTCCAGGATTCCATCCGTGGAGATTTTGAGGGTATCGGAGCGTATATTTCCGAAGAGAAGGGAGAGATAGTTATCGTGTCTCCCATAAAAAAGACCCCCGCCGAAAAGGCCGGATTGCAGGCAGGTGACGTTGTCCTGGAAATCAACGGAGAGAGTACGGAAGGCCTTTCTCTGCAGGAGGCTGTGCGACGCATTAAGGGACCGGGGGGGACAACGGTAACTCTGATTATCAAGAGAGGCAGCCAGGAACTTTCCATTCCGATTGTCCGCGCACGAGTGGAGGTTCCATCGGTTGAATTCGAATTGCGAAAGGATGGCGTGATGTACATTAACATTTTCCAGTTTAGCGATAAGACGGAATCTGAGTTTAAAAAGGCTATCGATACCGCTCTCAGCAGATATGTGTCGGCACTTGTAATCGACCTTCGAAATAATCCGGGCGGTCTTCTTTCTTCAGTGGAAGATGTTACCGGACATTTTGTAGGCAAGGGTAAGCCGATTGTGCAGGTTGAGTACCGCAATGTCATGCAGGAACTCCTCTCGGCCGGAGACGGGGTTTTAAGCCAGTATCCTATTGCCGTACTGATTAATAAGGGGTCTGCTTCCGCCTCTGAGATTCTTGCCGGCGCACTTCAGGATTACGGCGTCGCGACGATTATCGGTGTCACGAGTTTCGGCAAGGGAACAGTACAGGAGGTACTCCCCTTCTTCGATGGATCAAGCTTTCGATACACTGTCGCGAGATGGCTTACGCCCAAGGGAAAATCCATAGATAAAAATGGCATCGTGCCGGATATTGAGGCTGAGGATTTCGCTGACACATCGTACATTGATGAAGCATACGAAAAGGCTGTTGATCAGCTCCTCTTCATGAATCGAATTCCAGGCATGTACTAAAGAATTTGGAAGTTGGAATTTGGAATTTGGAATATAAAAAACACGAGAACGAGTAAGTAATGTTCTATGCTTCGTGTTACATGACGTGTAGCGCGTGATACGGTTGACAGTTTTTAATTCGTCCGTATAATGCTATACACTCATTTTCCTATGTTGGAGAGAAATACACAGCATCGAATCCGAAAAAGTGCCCCTGAAAGCGGTTTTTCGTTTACACGTGTCCCGCTCTCGGCGAGTGAAATCGCCGAACTGTACGAACTGCCAAAAATGCTTTTTGAAGCGGCAAAAGTTTGTGATGTATGTGAAACCCTTCGTGGTAACGAACATACGGAGGCTTCTGATGTTTCCCGGAAAATTGCGAAGGTTGCTCTGAAAAGCAACTTTTCCCAGATGACACCGAAACGCATAACCATGTTTGCAAAAATGCATAAGGATGCATTTTTGCTCAAGCTTGTTACGCTCTGCCGCACGGCTTCACACCTTAATGAGATTTCAGAAATAGGCATGAAGCTCTGGAAGGATGAAGTTTCAAAACTTCTTCAAAGTGCGCTCCCAACTCCCGTCTCTGCCTGGTCGCGGACATGCGAAGATCTCCGCGCCTTCCTTTCGGAAGCGCTCCATTCTGTCCAGAAAGTGAACAGGGATTAATGCTGGAGATACAGCTCGCTCACGGATTTTTCCGTGGCGACGTTTTTGATGATGCCGGCAATAAGCGGGGCCAAGGAGATGATTCGTAAATTCTTAAACATCTTCTCTTTTGGCAGAGGAATTGAATCGGTGATCACCACCTCTTTAAATCCTGCTTTATCCAATTTGCTGGCTGCATCGTTAGAGAATACCGCGTGTGTCGCTGCGAGATAAACATCTTTATTCGCCCCGGCCTTCAGAAGCGCCGCTTTGGCATTCAGCACCGATCCTCCGGTATCGATCATGTCGTCAAAAATGATGGCCGTTTTGCCCTTCACGTCCCCCACCAGATGAACCACTTCCGCGATGTTATGTCCCGGCCTCGCTTTGTGGAGTATTGCGAGCGGATACCCTAAGGCGTCAGCAATTTTTTTCGACTCCTTCGCGCTACCGATATCCGGCGAAACGATGATCGGGTTACTGATTTTTTTATTTCTGAAATAATCCGTAAACAATTTATGTGTCCTCACGTTATCAACAGGGACATCAAAGAATCCCTGGATCTGGTCTGAATGAAGCGTGAAAGCTACAATGTGGTCCGCCCCTGATTTCACCAGAAGATCGGCAATAAGTTTTGCTGAAATGGTTTCCCTGGGCTCGGCGATCCTATCCTGCCTTGCATATCCGAAGTGCGGAATAATCACATGAACCGTCTTTGCGAAAGATCTCTTCATGGCGTCACAGAGGAGAAATAGCTCCATGTAATCCTCATTTACGTTGTGCGTGGATGTCTGGATAATAAACACGTTTTCTCCGCGGACCGATTCTTCCGCCTTTACGTAAATCTCGTTACAGGCAAAATGTTTTATAAGAACTTTCCCCTGTTTTACTTTCAGTTCCTTGCAGATAGCAGAAGTAAGATCTGGATGTGACGTTCCGGAAAAGATTTTGTAGTGCATATGTTGCGTGTAATTTCTTGGCATTCATTCTACTTCCTCCTAAGAAAAAGGACAGGTTATTTGTGTTTTATAAAAAACGCCCGAGCGAGGTGCCAATAGAAAATCTCCGCCAAAACCCTTTTTTCAATTCTAATATTTTCCTTTCGTGTAGCCATTTTTTGAATGCCTCCTCCAATTACCATTTGTAATATCCCCCTCTTCGTGCTATACTCCTGGTAAGAGATTGATTCAGTATATTTTTTTATTTTATGAACAAACTTATCGATTGGATTAAAAAATCTGATCAAAATGTTGCTCCAGTGAGCAAGAAACCGTCTATCTTTACGGGCGGGGCAAGTAAACCAGTTAGTGGTAGTAATGACCAAAGGCGTAACGATCCTCGACGTAACGATCAGAGGCGCAATGATCCCAGACGTAACGATCAGAGACGTGGGAAGCCAGCTCCGTTCCCCGGCGAACAGAAAAAACCAATGCCTCATTTTGAGGAAAGGGGGAAGCTACGCATTATCCCCATTGGTGGGCTCGACGAAGTCGGCAAAAACTGTACCTGCATTGAATATGGTCGCGATATCGTGATTATAGATATGGGCATGCAGTTTCCGGAGGAAGATATGTATGGGGTAGATTATCTCATACCTGATATCTCTTACCTGGAAACCGTTAAGCAAAGAATACGGGGTATCATTGTTACACACGGACATCTGGATCATATCGGAGGCTTAAGGCACGTTTTGCCAAAACTCGGATTTCCTCCGGTGTATGCCACGCGAATGACGCTCGGCCTTATTGAAAAAAGCACGAACGAATTCAAATTCAGCCAGAAGATAACCCTCAAACCCATTGATGAGAAAAGTATTATCAAAATGGGATGCTTTGAGGCTTCATTCTTTCAGGTGAACCATTCCATCCCCGATGCCGTCGGAGTAATTCTTAAAACCCCTGCCGGGACTATTGTCCACAGCGGAGATTTTAAATTCGATTACAATCCGGATATCGGTGAACCGGCAAGCTTCGATAAGATTGCTTTAGCCGGAAGCAGGGGGGTTTTGGCCGCCCTCGTGGAATCCACGAATGCCATGGAGACCCAACCGACCATATCGGATAAAACTGTTGCCGAAGAGCTTGAACGTATTGTGGGAGGTACTAAAGGCAGACTTATTATCGCCTCTTTTTCTTCCATTATCGGACGTATAGGACAGCTGATGCAGTTCGCCCATAAAACCGGACGTAAGGTGTTTATCAGCGGACGCAGCATGGTACAGAGCATCGAGATTGCGGAAAGGCTCGGATATTTACATATCCCCAAGGATACTTTGCGACAGATGAACAGCATTAACAGCCTTCCGCCACATAAGATACTCATTCTTACTACCGGATCGCAGGGCGAGGATATGTCTGCGCTTTCACGCATGAGCCTTGGCACCCATACGCAAATTCAGATCCGTCCGGGAGATACGGTTGTCCTTTCCAGTTCACCAATCCCGGGAAATGAGCGTTCGATCGCGACCATCAGTAACAACCTGATCCGCCTCGGCGCACGGGTTATTACGAACAGAGAGATGGACGTACACACTTCCGGTCATGGAAGTCAGAATGATTTACGTCTCATGTATAGCTTACTAAAGCCAAAATATCTTGTTCCTGTGCATGGTGAACTTCATATGCGTTCCGCACACAAGGACCTCATAGTCGGTCTTGGCATGGATGAAAAGAATATCCCCATGCTGGAAAACGGAGACATTTTGGAAATTGACACCCAGGGAAGGGCCCGAAAATCGAAATCAAAGGTTCCCGCCAACCTTATCACGGTTGAAGGAACAAGCAGCGGTATCAGTGGTGGTGATATTCAGTACGAAAGACAAATGATGGCCCATAATGGCATCCTGATCTGTCTTTTCCGAGTATATCAGCACAACTTGAGCCTCATCGCCGATCCTTCGATAACTTCACGCGGATTTATCTACATGCAGGAGTCAAAAAGTATTTTGAACGATGCGGTGCAGGTCGCCAAAAAGGCGTATTCCGATTGGCAGGCAAGTGACAGAAAGACCGATACAAAGGATATCATCAGACAGTCTTTGAGCAGGTTTATGCAGAAGAAGATTCATAAACAGCCGCTGATTGTACCGATTATCGTGAAGCAATAACCATTCAAAATTCAAAAGATTCAAGATTTAAAAATTCTTTGAATCCAGTAAAAAACGCCCCATTGGGGCGTTTTTACGTAGCCGACACCTGGGAAAAATCCGCAGGATTTTCGTAGAGGCGCGAGATCTCGCGCCGCTACGGGATACTCAATGCAGCTCAGTAAGACCCCGGATCTTTTCTGATTTATGAAATACATGATTACAGTGGCTCGGTACGTCCGGGGTGGGCTGCGGAGAGAAGTATTTGCAAAACTTTTAAACGAGTTCCTTATAGTATTTCTCTGTCAAGTGGCTTAAATAAGCCACTTTTCTTGTGTTCATTCTTTCTCCGGAACACTACTCATGTGTTTTTGCAAGAGTAAGAACTAGACAATTTGAATTTGGCAGTCTAGAGTGATCAGATTTTTCAAAAAGATAAATACATACAAAAACATATATGAAAATAACAAATAAGATTCTTGTTATTTCGATTGCTTTCTTTCTTGCCCTTCCGCTGCAAACGTTCAATGCGTTTGCCCAGGAGGTTATCAAGAGAAATGTTGTCATTACGGGGTATTATTCTCCCCTTCCCGATCAGCAGTACTATGTGAAGGGAAGTTTGGAGGCGGATAAGCGCCTGAATGGCAATGGAACGAACGGTGCCAGTGGTCGCCCTGTTTTTCAGGGTATGATTGCCGCACCAAAGGATTATCCATTTGGAACCAAGGTATACATTCCGGGTCTTGGGGTTGGAACCGTTGCTGACCGTGGTGGCGCGATTATTTCCAATTATAAGGATCGTGTATTTTGCCAGGAGGCCGATACTACGTGTGAACGTGTGGATAGACTCGATCTATGGATGGGTCATGGAGACGAAGGTTTGGCCCGAGCTCTGTATCAGATAGGCGTAAAGAGAGCTGAAGCTCTCATTTATCCGCCGGGAACCGAGATGGATGACTCCATTGTATTTGCCGATATTGATACCGGCAGGCTTCCAAAAGGTACATACACCACTACTAAAGGTTGCTACCGCCGGTGTAAGCGATAGTGCAAAAAATGAAGCCGCACAGGCACTTAAGGTGCTCGGCTTTCATGACGGCTTGGAAGAAAACCTCGAAGAGGATATTTACAGATTCCAGAAGAAGTATGGCATCGTTTCCAATACGAGCGATACGGGGGCCGGATATCTAGGCCCGCAGACCCGCACACAGCTGCAGGCTGCTCTCAAGGAATTCAGCGCGTCTGTTGAATCGCAGATACCGAGCGACAATCTGGGAAAGTACTCGCACGGAGCATCTGTTTCAGAACTTCAGGCGGTACTGAAAACACTTGGACACTATAAGGGTGAAATAACCGGAACATACGACAAGAATACCATCGACGCTGTGTATGCTTTTCAGGAAGCGAAGAAACTTGTAGCTTCGGAGAAGGATAGCGGCGCCGGATATTTTGGTCCGAAAACACGAGATGTTTTAAAGGAAGATGTACTGGTGCACGAACGTGTATCACGCAGATCCGCTGTTGATGCGGAGCTTCCGAGAAAAGAAAAGAGTTCCGAACCTTCTCACTCAAGCGTTGCGGAAGTCGAATCGCTTTTAAGCGAAGATATCAGCAAATATGACAAGGGTGATAATGTGGAAAAACTTCAGGAGTTTCTCGGCAAACTCGGATACCTGAATCATGCACCTACCGGATATTATGGTGAACTTACGGTTGATGCGGTCACTCAGTTCCAAAAGGACCACGACATCATTTCGATCGATACGGAGATTGGTGCCGGAAGATTGGGCCCTGTGACGCGAGCGAAGCTCGTTTCTGTCATCAAGGAACAAGAGAAACCCAAGGTTATCCGCAAGATTCAGGCAACTACGGTTGCCGGCATTGCCAAGAAGCCGGCAAGTCAAACCGGAGTCAAAAGCGCTCCGTCCGTGGGCACGATTTAATCCACCTTCGCTCGCTCGCCTTGCTCGCGAGCTTCGGTGGATGACAATTGTTTCTTTTCAATAACGTCGTCATAAAAGACAGACAAAAACAAACACACCAAAAGAACGACTCCTAACGGGGTCGTTCTTTTGGATGTACTGTCCCCTTTTTTTGTGGACGAAAAAAACGCGCGCCTTTGAAGGGCGCGCGTTTCTGTTTTTCTTTTAGAGAATTTCCTCGAGAGTCTCGACTGCAATCTTTGCCATCTCGCTTCGTTTGATGGCATTGCCGGGTTTGAATGAACCGTCGGCATATCCGCCTACGATACCCAGAGACTGCGCGAATGAAACATACTTTGTGTACCAAGCACCCCTTACGGTGTCGCTAAAGTTCATGGTATCCCCTTCAATATTGAGACCTGAAGCAAGGAGGAGGATTTTAAGAGCCTCTACTCTGTTGATCTCGTTATCCGGCCTGAAGGATCCGTCGGCATAACCCGAAACAATTCCGATAGCCTTTGCCTTCTCGATATACGGAGCTGCCCAGTGGCTTACACTCACGTCGTCAAACGGCCTTGTGGAGACAGCATCCGGAACTTCGATAGCAAATGTGTTAAGAGCAATCTTTACGAGCTCGCCTCTTGTGAGATTTCTTGCAGGCTCGAATTTACCCGTTGCGGTTCCGTGAACGATACCGCCCTTTCTTAGAACCTCAACATACTTGTAATACCATTCGCCCTGCGGAACATCCGGGAATGCATTTTCACGAACCCGTACTCCGGCCTTTACGGTAAATGTTTTACCGCTTGGAGTTGCAACCAGATGATCCTGCTGTGTTGTCAGTACCGGCTGTGTCTGCGCTATTGTTTGTGTCATTATGCCGCCACCACCGCCACCACCGCCGGTTGAAGAACCGGACGCACTCGCTCCTGAGAACTGAGAAAGTACTCTTGTGTAGATGATAATTCTGCTATTGGCCGTATCCCGCACGTAGCAGATCTCTTGTGTGGCGCCCAGGCTGCCACCCGTGCACGCCGGTGCTGTTACCCATGCGGCGGTTGTACGGAAGGCAATCACATCCGGGACGGTTCCCGAGTATGGATAGTACACGGTTGCCGGCGGATCGACGACGATATGAGCTGAGCCCGATCCTCCGGTGGTAAGAACGTTATTTCCATCAACATTGTAGGTACCGGATGTTGTGTAGCCCCCTAAGGATACTGATCCGAGACTTGGAACCTGGAATGCAGTGAAGTCTGTTGCGCTATCGGAATAAAATGTTGTTCCGGCTGCAAATTCAACGTAAACATTTGGATCTGCGCCATCTTTGAAAGTCACTATGTCCGTACTGTTCCCCAGTGGTACCTGCTGTGAGTATGTGTTTCCGGAGAACGGTCCGGCAGATGGTGAGAATGAACCCGTTTCCATGGTCGCAAAGTCTATGGTTGCCGTACCCGAGCTCGGTCCGGTAATCACCGTCCCGCTCGCAACGCTTCCTCCAAGAACGGTTGTTCCGGCGGTTACGGTAATGGTGGTTTGATTCGGGTCGGATCCGTATCCGCTGTAAGGCTCAACCTCCTGTAGATTCGATGGCAATGAGAGCCAGTAGTTGTAGCCATAACCGTATCCATACGCGTATCTTCCGCTTGCGGTGTTAAATCCGTAGATCGCTTGCAGTGTTGCGCTGTTTGGATCGGCATACGGTGCCATACCAACAAGAGCACCAAACACTCTTGGCGCATTTACAAAAATAAGTGCTGTTACGAGCACTATACCGAGCCATCTTCTGGCATTGTTTTTCTTCATGGGGAGAAATTAAGAATTCTTGTGACGCAACATCGCAAACTGAAAGAGTTCAATTTGGAAGAGTCGTTCATTGAAAAAGAACGGACTGCTGCGGATTCTATCACGTCGATTTTTCGCACCACAAGAACAGAGAGCATGCGTAATTTTCGTGAACATGTTCTGGATATTTTTATTTTTTTTGCATTCATGGTTTTCAAAACAAAAAATGGCTTTAAAAAAGCCTTATCGCACTATGCGGACGCGTATTGATAAAAAATCTCACTGCATTTATTAGACAACTTTTGTTTTTTTTGTCATTCGATTTTTTCCGGATCGGTATATTTCCATGCCCACCAGCACGCATGAAACTATCGTATTGGTATAGAGCATATTCTGTAACGATATCTGCATTTCTGTTAACCACAGCACCATGACGAGCAGTGATTGCATGCTGATGGCGACCATAATTACCAACACCAACGTGCTTAGTCCGGATCGGTCGTTTAGTTCCATTCTTTCCAGCAGTATTGCGGAAATCCCCATAGATACGAGCAAAAACCACTGAGCGTTGGCCGGAAGAACGATGCCTGCGATACAAACGGCGATAATAATCCCGAGTACCGTGACCGGATGTATTTTTTTTAATTCCATCTCCAAAGGTGTTTATCGAGTTTGGTAAATCCTTCCATGCCATCGAAATTCAACTGCACCTGCTGTTCACCTACGAAGATATATATACGCTCCCCATCAAACGTTTTTTTCATGAGTTGCAGTCTTTCTTCGGGTGATGCCCCCCAGAATATGTCCCATTGTTCTCTCGGCCATGTATTCCTTTCAAAAAGCCCCGGTGCAAAAACCTCCCTGCAGCTGAAGCCGCGAAGCCATGGGGAGTAGTAGCTATGGGTCGACATGACCAGAGTGTTTTCTTCGGTGGTGGAACACAGCACCTGAATTTTCAGTAGTTCGCTGTGAGATATAAATGGTTGGTAATAAGCCACATGCGCGACATGCAGTGTAATGTACATGACGCATACCATGCTGAAGATCCCGATATAATATTTCCGGGAAAATATTTTGTTTATGATGCGCGCGAGCCCGGCTCCCGCGAAAGTGATGAGAAGCACATCGAATTCTATGAGGTACCTTCTGAAGAAAAAGAGGCGGAGTATCACAATGAGCCCCACGAGCACCGTAGATATTATGAGCGGTTGGTTCTTTTTTTCCCGAATACCGTGGATGATTCCCAGTACCGCTATCGGTATATACAGTGATAGGCGGTCAATACCTTCGGCAAAACCGAGAAACACTCCTTCTTTCAGAGGATCATTTCCTTTCAGGAGATTTATGGCCGCGATGATGAGATCCGTATTCAGCAGAAATACTCCCAGCGCCAGAGCGCCAACCATACACCCGTGTACGAGAAAAAATATTCTGTCTTTCACATTTCTCCAGTTCCAGATCCACATGCAAAAGAGCGTGCCGCCGAGAATGAGAAAATGGGTCGGCTGCAGAATGGCAAGAAACAGCCCGATTGGAAGCAGAAGATATGATCTTCTTCTTATAAGAATGAGCGAAAGGAGAAGAAAGGATATTCCGATAGTGTTTTTGTAGAGCACGTAGGTATAGGCATCGAACTGAATATTGGAAAACGCGTATATGAGGCTTGCGAGTATGCCCGCGTTTTTCCCGAAATATTCTTTTGCCGTAAGAAACACCATGATAACTATGAGCACGCTGCTGATGATAAACCCCTCCCGCATGAGAAAATCAGATGTCGCACCAAACAGGTGAAGCATGTCCCCCAGGAGAAAAAGTCCCGGATGAATTCCCATGGAAAATCCGGGGAGATTTTTGAAAGCCTGCTCAAATTCGAATTTGTAAATGCCGGTATCGTACCCCAGAGGTGCCGGATGACCCGAAAGAAACGGATACACGCGCGTGCCTATAACGATCGCCACTGCCAAAAAGAAGAGCCACATGGGGAGGTTCAGGCTCCCCTTCCCCTCCTTCTGACTTTTAATATACCAGCCAAGAATCGCCACAATGTACAACGACGCCTGAGACAGTAATGGCAGGTGCATCCCGAAAAGCACTATCGCTATGCAAAAGAAAATGGGCCAGTATTTGTGGGGGGAATGTTTCATTTTTTGGGTGAGTACATACTCAATATAGGAGAAGAAGCGGGTTATGGTAAATATATTATTTGGTTTTGCCGCTTGATGGCATTTTCATGACGTTGTGTTTTACATTTCCCCGAGGCCTTCTATAATCTGAAGGCGTGTTTCTTCAAGATGAAAATAATATTGTTTGCAAAAAATCACCCGAACGCTCGTGCAGCACGCGCGGCATCTTTCGTGAGATACTGTCTCGTTGCCATTCTCGGACTGATTATTGATATCGGCCTCCTCGCCCTTTTGGTGGAGTTGAGCGGAATCAATCCGGAGACCAGTCCCCTCCTGTATGTATTCGTCTCCATCTCCTTCATCGCGGCGGTTATCAACAACTACTTTTTCAATGTCCGCTGGGTGTTTAACGTACCGGGCGGAAAGCATCTTGCAAGATTTTCAAGATTCTTCTTTGTTTCGGTGATCGGACTGATCCTCTCGAATATTTTTATGTTCCTCTTCGTCTCGCTCGCCGGAATCTGGTATCTGCTTGCCAAGGTTATCACGACTGCGATCGTGATTCTGTGGAACTATTCGGTGAATGCGATGTGGGTGTTTAAGAAGTGATTCTATGAGAGTACTTATCGACATAAAACATCCTGCCCATGCGCATTTCTTTCGAAATGCCATTGAGCTGCTTAAAAGTGGTGGGCACGAGGTTCTTGTAACGGCAAGAAAAAAAGAGATGGCTACTGAGCTTCTTAATACTTACCGGATACCACATACTCAAATAAGTGCCGCCGGCAAACGAAGGATACATCTTGTGGGCGAACTTTTTTTGAGAAATTACCGCTTTTTTCTTCTTGCCAAACGTTTTAAGCCCGATGTCATTCTGGAAATCATGGGAGTTACCGGCGCCCCGGTAGGCAGAATCCTTGGCATCCCCTCGCTTGTATTTCAGGGGGCAGAAAATACAAAAATAACCAGTTGCATTTCCCGACTATGCTGCACCCGATGCATCACACCGCAGTCCTTTAAAAAGAACCTTGGAAAAAAACATTTCAGGTACCCGGGAAATCAGGAACTCGCGTACTTACATCCGCGATACTTTGTCCCAAAGCGCGATGTTCTTGAAAAATTACATCTGCACGACAATGAACCATTTACCGTTATTCGTTTTGTTTCCTGGAGCGCCAGTCATGATATAGGCCACAGGGGCATATCATTCCCCATGAAATTGCGAGCCGTAGAATTCTTTTCCCGTTATGGCAAAGTATTTATTTCGTCTGAAAAAAATCTTCCTGACGAATTAAAACGATATCAGCTTACTTTGCCGTATGAGGAAATACATTCGTTGATGGCGTTTGCAACACTGCTCTATGGTGAAAGCGCTACTATGGCATCAGAAGCCGCCGCGCTTGGCACGTATGGAGTATATGTTGATAATAATGGACGAGGATACACCGATGAGCTTGAAGAAAAATACGGGATCGTTTTTAATTTCAAAGAATCGCTCGATGACATCGAACGCTCTATACAAAAAGGGGTCCAGATACTCGCGGATAAAAACTCCAAGCAAAATGCCTTAAGGAAGAAGGAGAAGCTTCTCGCGGAAAGTGCTGATGTCACTCAATATGTTATTGACCAGATCACACAGGTTGTTACGCATACGACACTCCCATGAAAAAACTTCTTATATACGGCGCAAGTTTTGTGGATACTGTTAAGCTTATTCATGCCATCAACGCCCGTAAACGAACCTGGAAAATTGTTGGTTTTATTGATGACGATCGGGAGCTTGCCGATACTTCGGTCTGCGAGTATCGGGTGCTCGGCGACTTTGAATATTTAAAAAAATATATTTCACGGTTTCCTGATGCCTACATTTTCAACAACGTGAATTCTTCCGTCGCGACTCACATTCTGATCGGTGAACGCATGGATGCTTTGCGCGCGCCCATAGCCTCTCTTGTCCATCCGGATGTGAATACTGAATATGTCACCATGGGGAAAGGGGCTTTTATCCCGCAAGGGTGCGTTCTCGGCTGTAACGTCGTCATTGGAAATTATGTAACGTTCCGATATGGCGCCGTGGTGAGTCATGATGTAAAAATTCGTGACTATGTTTTTGTTGGCCCGGGATCCGTGTGCACCAGTGACGCCATCCTTGAGCGAGGATCCTATTTGGGGGCTTGCTGCACGATCATTAATGGTGTTACTGTCGGAGAGAATAGCGTGGTCGGCGCATCCACGCTCGTAAATAAACCTGTTCGCCCCAACGTTACTGTTGTTGGCGTTCCAGCGCGTGAATTAGATGTTTAATTCCATGTGTTATGGTTATGGAAAGAGATAATGATCTGATTATCAATTTGGCTCCTACTGGCATGATTCCCACGCGGGCGATAACTCCCCACGTACCACTTACCCCGAAAGAGATCGCTACTGATGTTCTGCGATGCGCTTCTGTTGGTGCAAGCATCGTGCATCTTCATGCCCGAGATGCAAAGGGGGCTCCCACCTATCGGAAAGAGATATATGCGGAGATCATCCGCAACATTAGGAAGGTTGATAAGGCGCTCATTATCTGTGTTTCTACCAGCGGACGTGATTTTAATGAGTTCGAAAAAAGGTCGGATGTTTTGGATCTTGGTGGCGACCTTAAGCCTGACATGGCTTCTCTGACGCTCAGTTCCTTGAACTTTAACCAGATGGCTAATATTAATTCTCCTGAAACAATACAGGCGCTCGCAAAAAAGATGCTTGAAAAGGGCATTAAACCGGAATTAGAGGTTTTTGACGTAGGTATGATTAACTATGCCAAATATTTGATAAAGAAAGGCCTCCTTCAGCCCCCATATTATTTCAACCTCCTTCTTGGAAATATCGCCTGCGCACAAGCCAATTTGATGCATTTAGGTTACATGATTAACGAACTTCCTTTGGACTCCTTCTATTCCGTTGCCGGTATCGGCAACGCGCAGCTTCCCATGAATGCCGTATCTGTTGCTTACGGTGGCGGAGTGAGGGTTGGACTTGAAGATAATATCTGGTTCGACGATGAGCGCACCCGCCTTGCGACCAATTTGGAATTGGTTCAGCGTGTTGCTTTGCTGGCTGAGGCACGTGGCCGGAAGGTCATGCAACCGATGAAACTGCGTTCTCTTTTGGGCCTGCCGGCTGGGCAACAAAAAAAATCTACCGGCATAAGTACAAGGGCGGTCCTAAAAAAATTTGTGACCCAAGAAGTATCATGAAAAAGATTCTTATCACTGGCGGTGCCGGTTTTCTCGGGTCATATTTATCCGAACGCCTTCTGGAACGCGGCTTTTCTGTTACAGCCATTGATACTGCGGACGGCTCAAAAATAGCCCACCTTATGGAAAGGGGGGGCTTCCGGTTTGTTCATGGCTCTATTCTGGATACTGACCTCATGGAACCGCTGATTGACGATACTGAAATGATCTTCCATTTTGCCGCTATTGCCGATCCAATGCGGTACGTGCAGGAACCACTGACTGTTTTGGAGACCAATTTACAGGCAACACTCAATATCCTCAGGCTCGCGTCCCGTAACCGCACGAAAGTTATTTTTGCCTCAAGTTCGGAGATTTTCGGAAAAAATCCGAATGTGCCATGGAGAGAGGAGGATGACAGGGTTTTGGGTTCAGCGCATATCAATCGATGGTGCTATTCATCCGCTAAATCTCTTGTGGAGCACTATTTGCACGCGTACCACCAGCAGAAAGATCTTCCATTTGTCATCGTTCGCTTCTTTAATGCTTACGGTCCCGGACTGGATGATTTGGGTGCCGGAAGAGTAATACCGGTTGTTTTGAGAAACTTCCTGAGTGATGAAACTGTGTATGTTCATGGAGATGGAAAACAAACAAGAGCATTCACGTATATTGATGATGTGGTGGATGCTATTCTGCGGGTTTCGTTTTCGGAAAACGCGGAGAACCAGGCATTCAATATCGGTGCCAAGAAAGAAACCAGCATACTTGAACTTGTTCAGCTCATAAAAAAGGTGGGCAATTTTACCTCTCCAATTGAATTCATTTCTTATAAAGATGTTTTTGGAACCAAATATGAGGACATACCACGGCGTGTTCCGGATGTGAGCAAAATACAAAAGCTTGTCGGGTGGAAAGCCACTACCTCTCTTAAGGAGGGTCTGAAAAAGACGATCGATTACTATCGAAACATCATCAGTCCTGATCGTGAAAATGATATTCCTCTTGCAAAAATGAAACCTCTCATTGAGAAGGGTCGTTTTAAAAAGGATCAGCCCGTGAGTGAAAGGGTGCGTTCTCTCTAAGTTCCCCCATGAAAAAAATTGAGTTTTTCAAACACAATGTTGAAGAGGATGACATCAGGCGGGTCAATGACGTACTCCGCGGGCTTTTTTTGACCACGGGAGATCAGGTGGCGGAGTTTGAACACGCTCTTGCCGGCTATGTTGGTGCAAAACATGCCATCGGCGTTACGAGTTGCACTTCGGCTTTGCATTTATGCTTACTTGGATATGGCATCGGCCCCGGGGATGAGGTAATCACCACTCCCCTTTCATTTATCGCCACTGCCAACGCCATTGAATACTGCGGTGCCAAGCCGGTTTTTGTTGATGTTGAGACAGATACCGGGAACATCAATGCTTCTTTGATTGAAAAGGCCATCACGCCCCGAACAAAGGCTGTTCTCCCGGTTCATTTATACGGACAACTGTGTGATATGAAGGCGATACGAAAAATTTCCGATGCTCATTCGCTACGGATTATTGAGGATGCCGCTCATGCGATCGAAGCCAGGAGAGACGATTATGGGGTGGGTCAACTGGGCGATTGTGCCTGTTACAGTTTTTATGCGACAAAGAACATTACCTGCGGTGAGGGTGGGGCCATCACAACCAATGATGATGAACTTGAGGATTTTTTACGCAAGGGACGTCTTCATGGAATGTCAAAAAACGCGGCCGACCGTTATGCTAAAAAGTATGAGCACTATGATATGGAGTTCTGCGGATGGAAATACAACATGAGCAATATCAGCGCGGCACTCCTGATGGGTCAGCTGGAAAGGATTGAAAAATTACTGGAAATAAAAACCCGCGTCGTGAAACGCTACAATGCAGCTTTCGAAAAGTGTCCGGCAATACGTTTAGTGAAAGATCTTCCAAGCATACGGCACGCACATCACCTGTACACTATTCAAGTTGATCCATCCTTGCGTGACCAGCTTTTACATGGCCTACAGGAACGTGGCATCGGTGTCGCGGTAAATTTTCGCCCCATTCATCTCATGCGGTACTACCGCGATAAGTACGATTATAAACCGGGTGATTTCCCTTATGCGGAAAAGATTGGTGGTTCAACTATCACCCTGCCTCTATATGCGCGCCTCACCGATGAAGATGTCGATTTTGTAATTACATCGGTTCTTGCGCTTCTTCACTGTTGATGCTTTTGTTTACATTTCCCTGAGGCCTTCTATAATCTGAAGGCGTGTTTCTTCAAGATGAAAATAACTGTTATCGGCACCGGCTACGTGGGGCTTGTCTCTGGCACCTGCTTTGCGGAGATCGGGCATGATGTTATGTGCGTCGATATCGATGCAAAGAAGATCGAAAATCTGCGCAATAACGTGATGCCTATGTATGAACCGGGCTTGCAGGAATTAGTTATGCGTAATCAAAAGGAGGGAAGGCTGCAATTCGGCACTGATGTTCAAAATGGTATTGAGTTTGCCGAGGTGGTCTTCAGTGCTGTTGGAACACCCCCGGATAAGGATCATCGGGCGGATTTACAGTATGTGAAGGATGTTGCCAAAAGTTTTGGCAAATATTTGAACGGATACAAAATATTTGTGAACAAGTCGACCGTTCCCGTAGGGACGGGTGATATATGCGCTGAGATTATTCAGAAGGAGCTGGATATGAGACGTATGAGCTTTGATTTTGACATCGTGTCGAATCCGGAGTTTTTGCGTGAGGGATGCGCTGTAAAGGATACACTTACCCCCGACAGGATTGTGGTGGGAGCGCGAAGCGAAAAAGCGCGCGAGATTATGCGAAAAATATACTCCCCCATCGTGCGCACCAGCGTTCCACTGATGTTCACGAACATCGAAAGCGCTGAGGTTATCAAGTATGCCGCGAACTCGTTTCTCGCCACGAAAATTTCATTTATCAATGAAATAGCGAACTTTTGTGAGTTGGTTGGGGCGGATATCGGCGAGGTTTCCAAGGGCATCGGATTGGACAAGCGAATCGGGCTAAGGTTTCTCCATGCCGGCACAGGATACGGAGGGAGTTGTTTCCCCAAGGATGTGCAGGCCCTGATGGCCAGCGGCAAGGATGCCGGATATGATTTTCGAATACTTGAGGAGGTGGAACGGGTGAACAACCACCAAAAAGAGCTGCTTTTCCGCAAACTTCACGCACTCTTCCCTGATCTTTCCGGGAAAACCATTGCCGTATGGGGTCTTTCTTTTAAGCCGAAAACTGACGACATGAGGGATGCCCCTTCTGTTCCCCTGATAAAGAAGATTATCGGCGAGGGGGCGAAGGTGCGGGCCTACGACCCCGTGGCGATGGAGAACGCGAGAAAAGTTTTGAAGGCGCCGGACATCTCTTTTGCCAAAGATCCGTATGACGCCGTGAAGGGTGCGGATGTACTCCTTGTTGTGACTGAATGGGATGTGTTCCGGGCCGTGGATCTTAAGAAAATAAAGAAGCTCATGAAAGGTGGTGTGATTATTGATGGAAGGAATGTGTATGAGCCGGAAGAGGTGGCTAAGAATGGCTTCGCCTACCTGTGTGTCGGGAGAGGCTTTGCTGAACTCAAGCGTGTCCGAAACGTGAAAAAATGTATTGGCAAACGAAAAATATCTCATATCCCCGTGGCATGAAACTCATAGTCCAAATCCCGTGTTATAACGAGGCGGAAACCCTCCCCCTTGTACTTAAGGATATCCCGAAACAGATAGCCGGAATTGATGTTATTGAAACACAGATAATTGATGATGGCTGTACGGATAACACCGTGAAGATTGCCAGGGAGCATGGCGTTCACCATATTGTGAGTTATGTGGGGAATAAGGGGCTTGGTACCGCTTTTAAGCGGGGTATTGAGAACGCTTTGAAGTTAGGCGCTGATATTCTTGTGAATACCGATGGAGATAACCAGTATCCTTCGGCCGATATCCAAAGGCTTGTTGAACCGATACTCAAGAAAGAGGCCGATATTGTTATCGGTAACAGACGTACGGGACACATCAGGCACTTCAGCCTTGTGAAACGGTTTTTTCAGTGGCTTGGGACCAAAACTACTGCTTTCCTTGCGGGTGTGAAGATACAAGACGCTGTGAGCGGCTTCCGGGCTTACAGCCGCGAGGCTCTTCTGGAAATCAATGTGGTTTCGGAATTTAGTTATGTTTTGGATACTACGGTTCAGGCGGCAAAGAAGCACATCAAGATGGCTCACGTTGATATCCAGACCAATCTGCCGACCAGAAAATCGAGACTTTTTAAGAATATCTGGCAGCATATTAAAAAATCCGGAGCGGAATTGGTGCGAATTTACAGTTTATACGAACCATTTAAGGTGTTTTTGTGTCTTTCGATTTTCTTTATTCTCCTCGGAACCTATCCGGTGGCACGATATCTCTACTTCTGGTGGATAGGCGAAGGCGGCGGGCATGTGCAGTCCTTGATCTTCGGCGTGCTTTTCTATGTTATTGGCTTCCAGTTTTTTGGGCTTGGGATACTGGGAGAGCACATGAGAATAAACAGGAAGTTACTGGAGGAGATGCTGAAGAGGGACAAGGAAAAATAAGCAAAAAATGGATTCTGACATAAACGAAATTTCGTTCCTGGGAACTTTCCCCCCGACAAAGGGTATAAGCCCTTATTGCATGGGGCTTGTTCGTGGTTTGCGTGAAAACTGCATGATTCATTTTTTTGGTTTTAAAAGTATCTATCCTAATTTTTTGTATCCGGGAGGCACGCGGGAGGAGGGTGTAGAGAGACCGAAATTGGATAATGTACGGTTCTATGAAATTATTTCATGGTACAACCCGTTTTCTTGGATAGTGGCCGGAAGCAAACTTAAGGGAAAAATTCTGCATGCACAATGGTGGACCAGTGTTCTGGCACCAATCTATTTAGTAATTTTTCTTTGGGCGAAAATAAAAGGAATGAAAATAATTCTCACCATTCACAATGTGACTCAACACGAACGAACTTTGCTTTCCCGAATGTTTGATCCCGTTGTTGTTCGATGCGCTGATGGTTTTATTGTCCACTCGGAAAGTAACAAAAAGACATTTTCTCACTTGTATAGCATTCCCAATGAAAAGATATCAGTAATAAGTCACGGCATCTTGCTGCCGGAGCGTAGCGAAAAAGTAATTACGAAAAAGGATGCGCGAGAATTTTTTGGCATTAGTGAATCAAGAAAAGTCCTTCTGTCTTTCGGAAATATTCGTGAGTACAAGGCAATTGATATTCTGTTACTCTCCCTACGGGAACTATTAAAGAAAGATGACTCATATCATCTTATAATCGCCGGAGAGCCCTGGATCGAATGGGCAAAATATCAGAAACTCATAGATATGTACGATTTGGGCAAACATGTAAAGCTGTATCTTGATTTTATAAAAACCGGAGATGTGGAGAAGTTTTTTGTGGCTTCTGACCTCATGATGCTGACGTATAGAGATTTTGAGTCACAAAGCGGCGCCGGCGCTTTATCGCTCGGCTTTAATCTGCCTGCGCTGGTGAGCAATCAGGGCGGGCTTACTGATTTCGCGGTGTCGCCCGACCTTATTGTGAAGGAGATTTCTGCCGAAGAAATAGCGAAGAAAATTGTGTTCTTCTTTGAAAACCGCTTGCGGTTTTCTCATGGACTTGATCATATTAAGAAAAACTTTCAATGGGCGGATATTGCGAAGAAGACGCTCTCTGTGTACCAAAATGTAATTTGATTTTTCAGTCGAACCTATAGATGACCATAAATAGTAAGTTACAAAAAATCTTCTTACAAGTAGGGATTAGCGTCGCACTCCTTACCTATGTGCTTTACAGAACCGGCGTTCGGAATATTTTTGAAAGTTTCGCCAACATCCGCATTGTATACATCATCCCGGTTTTTGTTTTTGGTTTTATTATCTTCTTTCTCTCCGCCGTTAATTTTCACCGGCTCTGCAGGACTAAATGCCAAATCCCCTTCCGGCATTTTGTGAAATTCTTTTATATCACTCGTGTTCTTGGTGAGTACACCCCCGGGCGTATCGGTGATTTTTCGATTGTTGCCTATATGAAGGCTCATGATATGCCGGCCTCTTATGCGATCTTTTTCACCCTTGTCGATAAGGGCATGAATACCTTCAGCTGGGGAAGCTTTCTGCTAGTGAGTTCTGTTTTGTTTTTTGACACCCTTAAGCAAGAGGGTTTTTCTCTTCATATACCGTCATATGGCTTTCTTGTTGCCCTTGTCTTCTGTGTCTGCGTTATTGTTACCTCTCTTATTTTCCGCAGAAAAATTGTTCGGATTCTTCCAAAAGTGATTCATTTTTTCCGCCAGTATTTTCACGTTCTTGTTCTCAACTTCTTCTTCACGGTCATAAAATTACTTGCCTCTTTTGCGTCAATATACTGCATATTCCTCGCATTTAGTATAACTCCTTCGGTTACATATATTGTTTTTGCACAGTCCCTTTTCTCCATCGCTAATATTTTGCCCATCACTATTGGCGGATTGGGTGTTCGCGAATTTGTCTACACTTCCATTTTTCCATTGGCCGGCATCTCAGCAGGAATTGCCGTGTCAGCGGCGCTTTTGTCGCCTGTTATAAGTGGTATCTCAAAAATAGTCGTCCTCGCCGGATATGCCACATCTCCTCTTTTGCGTGCCATTACAAAAAAATAGATTTCCTATTGTTGATTAATTCTTTTTAGTCTAAAAAGAATTTTTTGGCTGAGGTACCCTGCAAAATATGCAGGAAGAATAATCGGCGCAAAAAGAAAATCGTATATGTTCCTCCTGTGCGTTGGCTTGGGGAAACCGCCTATTTGTCTACGTGATATTCCGGCATAAAATAGCCTTTTTAGGATCCAGCGTGTTTTACATCTTTCCCCTGAAATCTGATGATATACGAATGTTGACGGGATGTATTTGCTGATAAATCCCTTTTTCAGCACCCGTGCCCATAAATCCGTTTCGTCCCCCGAGAGCAGTAAACCATCCCTCCTGCTGATCCTTTCATCCATATAGGTTTCCTCTCTTGCTTTCCCACGATCGAGACCAAAACTCACCCCTATGGCCTTTGCGTTCTCAATTTCTTTATCACCCAAATCTAGAAGAGAATATTGGTCGACAGCTATGTTTGATTTTGTAAGTACATTTGGCTTCCCAAGCCATTTCGGAAAAATCCTGCTCCCGACAATGGCTACGCGTGGATCATTAAGGGCATTGCTCATTTCATAGGCCCAGTTCTCCGCTGGCACGCCATCGGAATCTGTAATGAGTATTTTATCGTACCTTGCCCTTCTGAAGCCCTCTGTTCTTGCGTGGGAAAGGTTTCTCGCCTCAAAAAAACTGTACTCAAACCGGACATTGTCGGTCGAAAGCTTCTTGCAAAGTTCTTCCGTTGGCCTGTCGTCCATTTGGTCAAGTATCACCGCCTGGATATGCGTGTTTTTTTGGCTCGAAAGGGCATGCAACAGCGCGTGAAAAACTTCGTTTGGTTCGCGATAGCGGGTAACGACAACTGAGACTGGCATCATGGCGAGTTATAGAGGTTTAATACTGTTATTTTCATATTTCAGCACTTGTTCGAGGTAATGGGGACTTTGTGCCGTTTCTCACTCAATATCCTGATGAGATTCTTGAAAAAGTGAACCTGCGCCGGATGTTTAATATCGATAAGGATTTTCATTGTACTGCTTTGGTGGGCATGTGCCTTGAGTAAACGTGCTGTAGATCGTAATAAGTCTGAATGGCTTCTGTGTAACATCACGGATCCTTTATTGATCTTTAGATGCGTACATAATAATCAAAAAGATTATAGGTACTGATACAAAATATGGCATGAGAAAAACGAAAAACACCCACTCATAGCGATATGCATACCTGTGCATTGATCTCGGAGGCTGTTTAACTTCCAACAGTCTATAGATAAGACTATTGTCGCTGGGAACCCCATTTTTTGTTATTGTTTGTGTCCCCGTCTCTTTTCCCAACCACAGGGTAATCCCTTTTTCATCGTTGTTCTCAAGTATTTCAATCTCAATATTTGCGCCCCCCTCTTGCAGAAACGCGTCTGAATAACAAAAATGTTTGTATTCATTGTCCTGAAGTAATTCTGTTTTAATTTGCGTTGACCATCTATTGCCCCCTTGTTCTATGGCCACTTCGGCGATTCCGTTATTGATCCTCTTGTATGTGGCAAATAATATCTCAACGCATACGCCTTTGTTGATAGCTTTATCTAAAATAAATGGCTGTACGATAATATCACCCTTTTTTAATACCCCTGCCGGCACTTTTTTGTCTGACTTTACATCTATACGCTGCGTCGTGAGTGCATACGTGCTCATTACGTGGTTGATATAAAAACCCAACACCAAAAGAGATGCCATGGCCCCGGTAATGATCAGGGTTTTTTTGTAGTGCATCATTGTAAATAGTGTATTTTTGTAAGAAAAAATGGCATCACTCTTTCTAAGTAAAATGATAGTTCTATAAAAAGTAATATGATCGGCATTGGTATAAAGAGCCAATACCTACCGTGTTTTGTCAGTATTTTAAATGATGGATAAGCGATTCCAATTGTTAATAACGGTATCAATGGAAAAAAATATCTTCCATGTAATGCTCCAGGTACTCCTCTTGTTAAATAAACATCAAAAAGTTTTTGAAATAATAATATTGTAAATATCAGCGATGATACTAGCGCTCCCGTAATAATTTTTTCCTTTTTGTC